>JALXAE010000179.1 GCA_026992355.1 Syntrophobacterales bacterium
ACATCCGGGTAATTCTGGAACGCTGGCCACGTAGTAGCCTTCGGCATCACGCTCGATGATGACGTTGAAAACTCTTGCCATCTGTCTTCACTCCTTAGTCTCGTGTGTCGCCTCGCATGATGCGCTCAAGGAGTTCGCCACCGCCGCGGCGCAGTCGCGTCCGCTGAACACCCGGTTACGCAAGAAGCCCGATTTTTCCACTGACTGCCCCTTTCACGCGGCATGAACCTTCCGCTCAAAAGCGGGCTTGCAAAACAGGTGTCGGCCCGTCCAACGCCCCGGTGAGCCTCCCTCACACCGCAACGGTTTCGAACGCCACCTTCACCCGCTCTGTTTCCACTTCCGCAAAGTTCAACTTCTCAAACCCGATCACCTTCCCGCTCTTGTCCTTGATCAACACTACCTCTTCCGCCGTCTCTTCGCACACATACTCTTCTTCCGGGTTGCCAAACCAAACCGTCAAAGTATTCCCTTCTCGGTCAAAATATACCTTTATCTCGGCCATACTCGTTTCTTACTTATCGCGCCGGTTGGATAGGTGGTTATCAAAAAACCCTTCTCCGTTGATCCGCTTCACTACCGCACACACCCAACGTCCCAAACGCTCGGGCTTGTAGAAAAGACACACCCGCGGGTCGATTTTGCTCACCCGAATCTCATCCGGATTGCGCAAAGTCTCTTTCACATCCTCTTCCCGCCCGCGCATCGCCCGGTGCTTGATTTCCGTGATGATGCGCCAGCAGGCTCCTGTCACGCGAACACAAAACCCCAATGGGGTCGTCACTTCAAACAAAATACCGGCGTTCTCTTCGACCATGCCTAAGTTTTAGTACAATGGATGTGCCTCACATACCAACAACATGCAAAACAACCGATTGAAAAGGCACGCCTAACGACAAAGCTCACCTGCCGCCATGGAGCAAGCCCGAAGGGCGCAGCCGAATGGCGGTCAGGTGGGGCAATTTGTTATGTGCTTTCTAATAAATTCATGGTTTTTAATTCATCCTCGATTAACTCCAATCCACAAATAAGGCAAATTCCTTTGTAATAAAATGCTGGTTCTTCCTGTTCTTCATCGAATAATTTCAAGATATGAAAACTATTGTTATCGCAGGCAGGGCAATTGAGCTGTTCCTTAGAAATTTCCCTATCTTCGTGAGTATCTCTAATGCGATTTTGTTTTCTTATAGCAATTTCATCTGGATGGAGTTCGTTGTATTCTTGTTTTTTGCTCTCTATCTTTTGCTTGAGTTCGTTCGCCTGCAATGCCGTGAGTTCAGATTCCCTCTTCTGGAGTTTTTCTATAACCTCCTCTGCTAGGATATCCTCAAACTTGTGGCTATCTTTGACTTCAGCGACTATTTCTCTTATAAATGGAATGATTTCGGTCAGGATAAAAAGTGATTCATCGGTTACATTCAAATAATAATCATGAAAGTGGACTACATTGTTTCTCAAATTGCCCAACCGACGTAAGGCTTTTATGCGTGCTTCAGGCAGGTCAAAAAAGGCATCGTAGCGTTTAATGAGTTCATCATAGGTAATCGTCTTAAAATTTTCTCTTTTTTCTTTTAAGGATTCGATTTTTTGCCTGTATGAATCCTTACTTATTTTTGAATGCAACCGCCGAAATCTTACGAGATGTTCTACGTTATTGTTTTTGTCCAAAACTAATATTTCATCGGTCTCAAACAAGTGCTGTTTCATTAAGCGCTCGACAGCAACGGCTAAAAGCACAATGGAAAGTTCAAGTCTATCGTTATCGAAAAAATAATTTAGTGCTTCCTGTAAAATCAGAGAAGTATGCATGGTTATTTCTTCTTGCTTATCAGCTTTATCCCATATTTTTTGGCCAGTTCTTCAGCAGGGCCTGTGAAACCGCTCTTGCTTACAATTTCTTTTACGCCTTTTTGTTTAGCTTGTTCGATTACTCCACTGTGAACCGGCCTGCTCCAATTTTTGACTTCGCCTTTTATTTTTCCACGCACATAATCAGGCTTGCCTGGGCCGCCCACATGTTTTGCCCGGCGGCGTTTGGCTTGTTGTTTTTCATATTGAACACCTCTTTTGGGAGCACTACGTTTCTTCGCCATTTGTAAACACCTCCTTTTCTAAAATGAGTTTAATGGTCTCCCGGGCATTTTCCTTGAGCTTGCGGATATGCTCAAGGGTTTTGAATTGTGCATCTAAAAAGTCAACGATTTCCTGTTGTTTTTCAAGCGGTGGGAGAGGGATTTTGATGCTCTTTAATTCTTGCAAATTAATATTTGCTTGACCAATAATGGAACGACACAATGACTGTAAATAGTCTTTAATAAATCTGGAATTCATTGCATAGACAATATATTTAGGGATAGCTTTTGATTCTTTTATTCTAAAACGAATCAAATATGAGGCAAAAACATAAACTCCTTCCCGTTCGAATAAACCTGTCTTTCCGACCAATTCTTTACTATTAGTTCTATTAAATAAAATATCCCCCTTTTTAAGTTTATATTTTTCCAGACTTTCACCATCACGATTTATAAATTTTAAAGAACTTAAATCAATCTCCCCATAATATGTAATGTTATTCATTCCTAAAATAGGTATGTCTTCTTCACTACCATCTGCTTTTTCTGAAATACCATATTGTGAAAAATTCATAATTTCCCCCAACTCCACCCAATCCCAATCGCCTTCAAAGATGGCAGCGTCAATACCTGCCTCAAGTATAGTCTTTTCCATCGCTTTGGCATTTTCAATAATGGCCTGCTGTTTATTTAGCCGCTCCACAATTTGCCTCTGGATTTCGATGGGCGGGAGGGGGATGTAGACGCTATTAGCAAAATCTCTGCCTATACCACCTTGAGCAGCTCCTTTTTTATTTGCTTGTATTTGTTTTTGACCAAATTCATTAAACAGTATTTGGAATAAAAATTCTGGAATTACTTTGTTTCTATCAGGTCGCAATAAAAAAACATGTTCATTTATTGCAGCAAGAGGGAAGGGATTTTTCTTGACAAATGCTACTTTTCCTGTAGTTGCACCATCTTTTACAATTAAAATATCTTCATCATGAATAATTCCAGATGTTAGTTTTTCAAAAAATTCTTCTGGAATGTATTTTAAATCGCCAATTTTAATATTTCCACTATCGTCGATGTGTTCTCCACCAATACTGGGAATTCCTTCACTTATATTATTCACGCCACCTTTTGGCCTTTTACCAGTCTCAAGAGCCATCAAGCAATCGCTTAACTTAACAACATCCCACTTAACCTTTCCCCTCTCAATCTCCCTGTAAAGGCCGGGGTTCAGGTTGAAATCTTTTTCCTTTATCTCCTGAATGCTGGCAATCCAGACCTGTTCGTTATCTACAAAGTCAGGTAATTCTTCAGTGGGATTTTCCAGCCAATCATTCCACTTTCTAAAAACTTCAACCGCTCTGGGTAGATCTCCACAGGGTGGGTCGTAAATATTAGGGTCTTCTCCCTGAAAAGCGCCGTCTATAGGTCTTCTCTGGGTGGAAAGGGTGAAGCCATCGCTTTTTACATCAAAAAAGAGCACTCTTTGCGTAGCAAAACCGTTTTCTTTCTTGATCTTTTTCCATTCTTCTTTCGATGGTCTTTCAAAATACATCACCGTGGTCTTCACACCACTGTAAGGCTGGAAAATACCGGCAGGCATGGAAAAGACTGCCTTCAGGTTGAACTCCCGCAGCAGTTTTTTCCTGATGTTTTTAAATGCACTACTGTTATCAAATAAAATCTTATCCAGGATAATGACCACCGCCCGGCTTGGCTTTTTGCCCTGTTCAGAATACCTTAGGGCATTCATTATGTGTTGAAAGAACAGAGCCTCAAACCTTTTAACATGGTAAGTAAAGGTGGCGGTGCGCGATTGGGTTAACGGTCCATAGGGGGGATTCGAGAGCACTACATCGTATTTTTCACGATGTTCCTGCTGTGCACGGTTATCCAGACTATCGGATTCATAAAGATTGGATTTACCATCATTGTGCAAAATCATGTTCATCATGGCCAGTTTGTAAACATCCGGCGCCTTCTCGACTGCCCAAAGATGCTTTTCTTTTAAATCGCGAACCATCTTTTCTCCACGGTCATAAGCAGTCTGTCCGTAAAATGCGGTTGGTTCCTTTACACCAATAAAACCTTTGTTTACCTCCTGGCTGATTTTCTTCTTTACAATCTCGTACGCGCGAAGGATAAAGCCACCTGTTCCAGCAGCAGGGTCATAAATCGTTTCTCCAATTTCCGGATCTGCCAGATCAACCATAAAATGGATGATGTGCCTTGGGGTAAAATACTGACCATACTGTTTTTGCTCTCCCAGTTTTTGCACCACAAATTCATAAGCCCTGCCCATGACATCAAAATTCTGCTCAAGTTCAAGATCAACAAGTTGTTTCAAGAGGTCTCTGATGGTAGGCCCGTATTTGATACGCCAGATATGATTTTTAAAGAGCTTTCTGAAAAGGCTTAAATCTTTTCCAGGTTTGTCCTGAATATTTGCGAGTTTTTGAAAAACCTCCTGCACGGTTTTAACCGCTTCGGTTACATCAATTTCATTATTGATAATCTTTTCGGCCCAGTAATGAAACCGGAGTTCCTCAGGCAAGGAAGGAGTAAACTCCAGACCTTCTGCTTTTGCAAATTCTTCTTTTTGCCGTTCCTGGTCATCAAACAACTTTAAGAAAAGAAAATAACTGAACTCTTCCAGATACTCTGTTGTTTTTAGGGTGTCGTCCCGAAAAATATTGGCAATGCTCCACAACTTGTTTCCTAACTGGTAAAAATCAACCTTCTTGTTTGCCATTGAAAAGTCCTTATCCCTTAATCTTCTTTAAAATCGTCCACATTAAGATATGTGATTTTTTGCATTGTTTCATATATCTTGACGAAATTCTCTATTGAACCAAACAGTTTTCTTGTTCTGTTAACACCGCCTCTGTCCTGTATTAACTGGCTGTTTGCAAGTTGAACAAGACTCAAATCAGGATTTTTCTTTTTAAAATCATAATAGATCATCAAAAATTCCATTCTTTCTTGATCAAATTTTTTGATCTCCTGAAGCCAGTAGATCACAGCATCACGATTTTTTTCTTCC
>JALXAE010000180.1 GCA_026992355.1 Syntrophobacterales bacterium
TGGCACTGAAAATCAAACCTCCGGACAGGTTTCTAGACAACCCACACATTCCATAACATGTAGTCACGAAACGAAAACTTGAACCTAATGTTTTCAGTAACTTATACCATTAACTGTCAAAGTTGGGATCTAATACGTAGTGCTGGACGGAGCTGGGCGTCTGAGGTAACAGGGTTTTCTCTGCATGCTTGCGCAATTGGTTCTGGGTGCGCTGCTTCTCTCTTCGCGAGCGTTACTCGCTTTTTTTCTGGATGATTCAAAGCAATGGATTAATTTATAAAATCTATGGACTCTCCCTGCCTATAATGATTGGACACTCATCCCATAATAAATTAACGTAGAAGGAAAGGGGCGAGAAGGAGAGATGAGAAACCAATAGGTCATGACCTTTAAACGGAGTATTTTACATTTTTATCTTCACGGAATAAGGAAATTATATTTTGATCAGATGTTTAATAATCGCATAAGCGCTAGTTGATTTTGAACTATGAAAAAAATCTTAATTTTTTTTACTGGTGGGATAGTATTTTTTATTTGTGTATACATTCTAGCCCGCCTAATGGCGTGGGGTACAAGTCTCCCCACATTTAGTATCTTAAAGTTCATGGCTTTTTATGTACCATTACTGCTCTTTTTGTGTTTTTTGATGACCCGCTCTGATCAATTAGGAAGCTTGCTGCTCATATCGATAGCGTTGATCCCAGTACTTGGTTTCAAGGTTCCACCTGCCCGCATTGGGATCACAGGCCTCGACGTGGTGACCTTAACGGTGACCCTTCTTATTATTTATCGGAGATACTTGAAGCAAGAGCTAATCGATCTATTTCCTAGTACCCTTCTGATTTTGCCAATTTGTATGATTATTCCCTCTGTTATTTTTTCAATAGAGCCCATAACTTCGTTTTTATGTTTTATTAGGATAATTGCGTTTTATTTTTTGTTAGTTGCTCTGTTACATTACTTCCAGGACAAATCATGGAGAAATAGGTTTTTCGAAGCACTGGTGTTCAGTTTGTTCTTAACTTCTGCGTCAGTGATTTTGGAGAGATTGACAGGAATCAATCTTTCTTTGGGATACCATCCAGGCAAAATAACGGAATCTGGGATGATAATAATTCGAAGATACTCTGGCTTTTTTCAGGACCCCCAAAAAGCGGCTCAATTCATGGCGTGTACAGCAGCTTATGTTGTCGTTTTAGTATGCAGGGGAATAATCCATGAGCGGAAGCAGATATTATTTTCTTGGATTACTTTAACTATTTCGGTGATTGCGATCCTCATCACGGCTACACGGGCATCTATCCTAGCGGGTCTTCCTTTGATTATCGGAACTGCTGTGTTTTTCAATAGATTTCGTCCCATTTATAAGCTGATTTTCACGTGTGTTGTGGTAGCGACCATGATAGCTTTAATTTGCTTCATTTCGCCACGAAGAACCATAGATTACTTACTTCCACAATCTGCGAGAGCAAGACTAGAACATAGACGACAAGCCTTTCTGGGTAGGTTACAAATATGGCAAAAGACTTGGCACATTTTCAAAGAAAAGCCTATCACCGGGATCGGCTTAGGAAACTACCAAGAATACCTTATGAGGGAAAATCCAACGCTCAGATCTCTCCACAGGCTTGGCGGATACGTTCCTAACATGCCCGAAAGCGGGTACCTAAAGATATTGTATGAGGGAGGTATCCTGGGGGCTCTCGGGTGCTTGTTCTTAATTGGAGGCATAGTTTACTCTGGTTTCAAAATAGTGACAACAAAATCCACCCAACGCGGGAGAGTACTTGTCTGGTCTACGCTCTTTGGGCTAGCAGTATTTATGGCCACGTTTTTGACAGTTTTCACAATCTCGGATCCAAGAAACGCAATATTGCCTTTGCTATTGTTTTTGCCAATTCTCCATCTTAGTAAAAATCGCCTTGAGAAAGAAGTAGCAAAGAAAGAGGTCTAATAGCATGCATTTTGATGATCGAGGAATTTTCATAGTAGGGTGTCAAAGGTCCGGAACAACACTCCTGAGGGTAATTCTCGACAGTCATCCCCTCTTGTGCTCGGCGGATGAGAGCGGCTTTCTCATTGATATGGAAAGGCTTTTTAATAATAGGTGGAATCATGTGAAGACCTTTGGATTAACCAAAGCAGAGGTATTAGAGGAAATAAAAAAATTCTTTCTTGTTTTTCATCATAGCTATTGTTCGAAAGTTGGAAAGGAGCGTTGGGTTGATAAGTCGCCGCAATATGTGAAGATTTTGCCTTTCGTAGCTAAGATATTTCCGTCCTGCAAAATCATCCATATCATAAGAGATGGACGTGACGTTGCAGCTTCCTTTCGCGATAAATGGGGATCTAAGGGCTTCTTCACATCGCTTTATGAATGGCCTAGGTGTGTGAGAAAAGGCCGATTGGATGGGGTTCGTTTGAGTGAAAAACAGTATTTTGAGATAAGATATGAATACTTAGTGCGAAACCCAAAGGAAGCGATAAGCAGAGTTCTCGATTTTCTTGAAGTTGAATGGAATGATGCGGTTTTGACACATTACTCGAGAGCGCATGTCACTACGAATTATAATGGATGGGACCGTCCATTGAAACCTATCTTTCAAAAGAGCGTTGGCTCGTATAAGAACAGATTACATTGGTATGAGAAAACGCTGGCATCTTTAGCATTTCGCTCCTTGCTGCAACAATTAGATTACCATCAGGGTCCTAAATATCCGTTAAAGCGCCGCTCAACATTAGAAAAGGGACTTGGAGGTCTAGGGTTTATAATATCTCGCATTCTCCTAATATGGGAAAAAATTGGAAATGGATCTCGCTCGAAGACATAGTGATAGATGGATAACACCTGCATTATAATACGGAGTCTATGATTTAGTGAACGGAAAGGTCATGGAACTAGAAGAAGAGGAAATTCGGCGATCATTTAAGGGTGGAATTATCGCATTGGTGGGCCTTGTTTCACAACGAGTCTCGTCCGTTGTTTCAGGGATTGTCGTAGCGAGGGTAATTGGACCTGAACTATATGGCGTTTTCAGTGCTGCAAGGAGCCTTACAGAGTCGATCAATAATTTTACAAAGTTTGGTTTCGATTTAGGACTTGTACGACGATATGGCGAGGAAACGTCATCTGGTGATTACAAGAAATTGTCGCATCTATTGTGGACAGTAATTTTCACCGTCCTTATACTGTCTATCTTGATCGTCGGATTTATCTATCTCGGGGGAGCGACATATCTGGAGAGAAATATTTTTAGATATCGAAATTTCTCTTATGCCATCGTAGTCGTCATATTAATGTTGCCGCTTATGAGCGTAAGCCAAGTCCTCAGCGGTGCGTTCAGGGGGGCACTAGATATAAAACCAAGTATTTTATCCCAAATGGTTCTTCAACCGTGGACACGGCTTCTCTTAATAATAATTCTCTTCTCTTTCGGATGGAGATTTAAAGCTGTTTTATGGGCTACTGTGTTTTCTTACCTGATTGCCGTTCTGTTCCTGTTCTATAGTGCTTGGGACAAACTGCTGGCTAGGGGTGTATCGGTCTTTTCCCACTCTGTAAGGGAGTTGATAAGACTTTCGCGTTATTCCGGAGTGCTTTGTTTATCTAGTTCTGCTTCTCAGCTCCTCAGAAGAACTGATATTTTGATGTTAGGTTATTTTGTATCTGCGGGAGATACAGGGCGTTATGCCGTTGTCCAGATACTTACTGGTTTGATTTTAATTTTCAATGTTGCGCTCAATCAGCTACTTGGTCCTGAGATTGCGGGAGCCTGGGCAAATGGAGACTACTGCCAAATGAAAAGGCTTATAAAACGACATGTGCGTTGGGTTACGATAGTCTCTCTTCCTCTGTTTTTAACAGTCACTCTGTTTGGGGGTGAACTCGTTTCCATATTAGGAAGTAAGTTTAAAGGTACCTCTCCAGCTGTTTACATAGTTATCATCTTTCTGGCTCTCAGTAGTTTTTCCAATGCTTTACTTTCTTCTTCGGGCTTCTTGCTATCGATGACAGGAAAACACATACGTGAATTCATTGCCCTCGTTTTATCTCTTGCCCTCAATGCGACATTAAACTATCTTTTTATCCCACGTTACGGTATTAAAGGAGCCGCCGTGTCTACCTTTATTGCTACATGTGCAGGGAACACCTTCAGGGTATTTATAATCTACTATTCACATCGCTTCCTTCCAGTTGGCAGGGAGGTTCTGATGCCTTTAGCAATTGGGCTACTAGCTGTGGTCCCATTCGGATTGTTAAAGATGTCATTAGGAGTTCCTAGTGGTTTTCCAGCTACACTCGGGTTCTCGCTTACACTGCTTTTTCTATTGTATTTCGTAATGGCGAAGTCTTGCCTTTCAAATGCAGAGAAGAGGTCTATTCGGGAGATCGTAAACTCGCTCCCGTTTCGCTTGAGGTGGAATTAGACCATGAGGATTGCAATATTGTCTTTTCATTATGCAGAATATTCTTATCTGTTGGCGAGAGCTCTGGCCGGTACACATCGAGTGCTCCTTTTCTTGTGTCAGAACAACATGATGAAAGAGATCGGTGAGAAGAGGGAACAATGGGCTGAACGAAATCTTACCGTAATAGCCCTGCCTCATTTTGGATTACGACATATAAACATGCCTAGTAACACCATTTCGATATTACGTTCTCTAAAACTGTTTTCGCCTAATGTCGTACATATTCAAGAAGTAGCAAGGGATTACTTGCTTCTGGCTATGCCAAGATTGTCTAGATTCCCATGTGTCCTCACTGTGCATGACCACATTCCGCATTCCGGTGCCCGAGAGAAATTGAGGGCACGTATCTACAAAAAGTACCTCAGGAAGAGCGTTGATGCTATTATTGTACATGGGATCTCGATTGCTAAAGATTGCGAGCAACTGTTTCCTGAGTTAGCGGATAAGATCTTTGCCGTAAGGCACGGTATCTTGGGTGTTTCATCCCACAGTTATAATACCGACTGGGAGATGGGAACTGCTCTTTTTTTTGGTAGGATGGAGCGGTACAAGGGACTCGAGATTTTCATACGAGCTATAAAAATGATCAACAAAGGCGGTCGTAGAAATGATATAAAAGGAATCATAGCTGGTACCGGACCCTATTTAAAAGAATGCCGCAAACGTCTTTTAAGAGATAGTCAATTTGAAATTATTGACAAATACATCCCACCAACACAGGTTCCAGAATTATTCAAAAGAGCAAATGTTGTGACTCTCCCCTATCTTGATGCTACACAAAGTGGTATTGCTGCATATGCATTGGCATATGGACGGCCTATGATAGCCTCAAATGTGGGTGCGTTACCAGAGATAGTAATTGATGGTTATAATGGGATCCTTGTTCCCCCTGGGAATGCTTATGCACTAGCGGTGGCCTTAAAATCACTCATTAATGATCAGAAGTGTTGCCGGAGGATGGCGCAGAACTCGTTTAACCTTGGCATTAATGAATTCTCTTGGGAGAGTATAGCAATGGAAACTGTCAAAGTTTATCGAATGGCTCTTTTGAGGAAGAAAAGGTCATCCAAGGGTATGAGGCTTTAAAACGGTATTCTACCGAGAAGAGGATAATATACAGGTCATGAAACTCCTGTTTCTCGTTAGCTCGCTTGGAATAGGTGGTGCAGAAAGGCAAACCATTTCTCTTATAAACAACCTGGAGAATTTTGATGTTCACTTGCTAAGCCTTAGCGCCACCAATGATTTGGTCGGAGAAATAAGCTCTGGGAAATTAAAAAGCTTCCGATCTTTGAATAAGAAAAATCGTTTTGACCTCCTCCGACTACTGGCTAAGGTCAGCTCTATTATCAGAAGTGTGGCTCCTGATATAATTTATCTTGTGAACTCATATCCTGTTCTCTTTGGATATTTATCTAAGGTTCTCTCCGGCTCTCACTACAAACTCGTAGCCTCTCTTCATAGTACATCGTTTAGAAACACCTATTCCTCGCTTCTTTTTAGAAGTGTTTATAGGCCTCTACTGAATAAATTAGATCATATCGTATTTGTATCTAAAGTCCAGCGTGACTTTTGGCAGACTCATTACGATATAAGAAATGTCAATACGTCTGTGATTTACAACGGTATTAGTCTAGCCAAATTTAGGAATTTTCGGCTAGCTGACGTTGATAAGCAGAAGTTACGTGCTCAATTGGGACTCCAAGAAAGTGATCTTGTCTTTTGCATGTGCACCGCATTAAGACCAGAGAAAAACCATTTGCTTGCAATTTCCGCATTGCAGAGGCTTTTAAATGATAAAATTCCCGCAAGACTTGTGATAGTTGGTGAAGGGCAAATGAGAAAGCAAATAGAGACAGTTTTAAATCGAAACAATCTAACAAGTAGCGTCCATTTGGTGGGAGCCAAACAGGACATACGACCGTATCTAGCTCTTGCAAATGTGTTCTTATTAACATCCTCTTCAGTGGAAACATTCTCAATAGCTGTGTTAGAGGCTATGGCCATGGGAAAGCCGATTATTGCTCCTAATATTGGGGGACTATGCGAACAAGTGTTTCACGGCAAGAATGGTTTTTTGTTCCAGAAAGACAATGAGCGGCAACTGGTAGAGTGTATAATAAACATGTACAAGAATGGGATGATTGAATCCATGGGTTCAAGCTCCCGAGAAATAGTAAGCCAGTTTGATGAGAAAATCATGGCGAGGAAATATGAACGCCTATTTACTCGGTTAACAGAGGGGAGTGCATAGTGAATAAAATGATAAAGGGGAAACATTTCCCAAGGCAGGGTCAACTGCATTTGATCAACTGAACGTTTGCGCGTGTCTGGGTGGCAATGTACTCGTATCTATGGCTTCTCTGATGCTTTTACGTAAACACCCATGAGCGGTGTTCCTGAGAACCTTTCATAAACAGAAACACCGGAGCTCGCGAAGCCCAAGGGAAACTCAGCTTCTCGTGCTCCCTTATATGCTATATGAGGCAACGAAAGCTCTTTTGTAGTTAGCCTCTTATGTGAAAGGATGGACTGAAATCGCAGAACCAGGTGTAACTCGAAGTGTGCGAGATCTGCCGTTTGCAAATGGGAAAGGCTATTAATAAATACTTGAGGGATCGAGCATTGTTATGCTTTTCCTTGTTGAATCTAGCCTAGGCGTTATTTCTCAATATGATATTTCTTGTTTTATGTGGTGAATTTGTAGGAAGGCTGTTTTAATCATGGAAGGTAAACCATTTTCAGGTCCTTTGTTTGTAGTAGGAATGCCGCGCTCCGGCACAAAGCTTTTGCGTACTGTCCTCGATCAACACTCGCAAATTGGGATGGCGGAGTTTGAAACAGAGTTTTTTCCTTATTGGGTAAAAAATTGGGATAGATTCGGTGACCTTTCAGAGTACTGTAATTTTGAAAAATTCTATTTCAAGATGATGAGAATCCCCTATTTTCTTTATTGCTCTCGAGTTGGGAAAGTTATATGCTGTTCTAGCTGGTACAAGATGTGCGAAGGATACACACCTGCTCAAGTCTTCAAAGCACTTGTTATACATGATATTAATTCACGATGTACCAACAAAAGGATCTGGGGCGACAAATCTCCATCTTATCTAAATCACATGTGCTTATTGAAGGAGCATTTTCCTCAGGCAAAATTCATCCATATCATTAGGGACGTGCGGGACTACTGTCTATCAATTAATAATGCTTGGGGCAAGAACATGTATCGCGCTGCACAGAGGTGGGTAGACACTATCAGAAAAGCGCGTCAGCAAGGAAGAAAATTTGGTGAGGATTATTACGAACTCAGGTTTGAAGACCTTATAAGCCAACCGGAGAAAGTTTTAATAAACGTATGCTCTTTCTTAAATATTCCTTTTGAAAGAAAGATGTTGGAGTTAGACCATCCGACAGAGAATATTGGAAGTGCCAAAGGCAGAATAGGAATTCTTTCTGATAATAAAGGTAAATATCTGAACACTTCTCTCCCTCAAAAGATATTTGAAATTGAAAAGATAGCATGGCCTCTTCTAATAGAACTCGACTATCCGGTGAGACGATTCTCAACTACCTCGACAGTCCCACCAGTAAAGATGTTCCTATATCAGATTTATGATGGCATCAGTCTTTTAAGAAGTACTGTTTCACGGAGAGGGATTAAGGATACACTGAAACTCAATCTAGGATTCATAAAAATAAGCTTGTTGGGATGATTCAAACAAGATAAAGCAAACAGACTTAATGCAGTTGTGAATAATTGGTATTTACCTAGGCGAGAAGTGTAACTCTTGGGAAAGAGTAACGACGAATTTTCAAAAGGATAGTCACATGTCTAATCTTGATAAAGTGATGATGATTGGGACAAGCCCGAAAGCCAGAGGCGGCATATCTTCTGTCATTCGCAGTTATAAACAATCTGGTATTATGGAAAGGCTCAACATAAGTTATTATGCGACGCACTGTGACGGTACTTGCATTAATAAGGTTATATTTTATTTTAAGGCAGTGCTTCGAATACTTAAAGATGTCAAGGAATTTCAAATAATCCACATCCACACAGCATCCTGGTGGAGTTTTAGACGGTTGTTCCCCATAATTCTCTTTGGGAAATGCATTGACAAAAAGGTAATAATACACCTACATGGAGCAAAGTTTGATGTGTATTTTAGGGACGCAATGCGTGTTGAGCAAGCATTTCTAAAATGGGTATTTAAGCAAGCAGATGTAGTCATTGTTCTTTCTGAGGAGTGGCGAAAAAAGGTGTCAGCATTTTGTTCTAAAAGGAAAATACGGGTAGTCCCAAACGGTGTTATATTATATTTAAATGGGCAAATGCGTCATAGTCCCAAACTAAGACATCGAAAAAAGATCGTTTTTCTAGGCGAAATCGGAAAGAGAAAAGGCGCTTATGATCTAATAGAAGCAATCAGGATTTTGAATGACAATGGGTTCAGTTTGCAATGTGTTTTGTGCGGAGATGGGGAGACAGAAAAACTAAGGAAAGAGGTTGAAAAAAAGAATTTGTCGAGTTTCATAAGCATACCTGGCTGGGTAGATGATGAGGAAAAATTGAAGCTTTTGCGCGAGGCTTATATTTATATCTTACCCTCTTACCATGAAGGAATGCCAATGAGTATCCTGGAAGCAATGGGTACTGGGCTACCTGTGATTTCTACACCTGTAGGTGGAATTCCAGAAGTTGTTGAAGACGGCTATAATGGGTTTCTCGTTCCACCGGGGAGACCTGATGCACTCGCTAGGAGAATACGAAAATTATATGAAAATGAAGACTTATGGGTAGAAATGTCGAAAAACTCTCTAAAGACTGTAGAACATCATTTCAGTATGCAGCGGATTGAGAGAAAACTTTCTGGTATATATGAAGACTTGCTGAAGAAGTGGCACGAATATGAGTCTGTATGATACTAATCTCTACAAGCGTCTATCACCAGATCTGCAGAATATACTAATCTCTGGACAAGCTTTTTTTAGAAATATGGTTAGAGAGAACCATATTACTTGGCGTGTTTTACATGACTTGATGAAGAATCAGTGGTTATCACCTAGCGAACTAGAACTCCTCCAGTTAAAAGAGCTGCGGAGAATAGTCAAGGTTGCCCAGAAAACAATCCCATTCTACAAAAGCCAATTTAAGAAAATAGGCTTCCATTGGGAAGACCTTACGAGCTTACAAGTTTTTTCCCAGTTGCCAGCCATTACTAAAGAAACAGTGCTACAAAACTTTGAAGAGTTCATTCCAGGGAAGTTCGCTCGATTTTATTCTGTGTCAGGGCAAACTAGCGGTACCACGGGAGCACCACTAAAGTTGTATAATAGCCTGATGGGAGTGATCAAGGAGCAATCATTTTTATACCGTCAACGAAAGTGGGCGGGCTACAGTAGGGGCCAACGAAGAGTGTGGATCAGGGGTGATTTGATTGTACCAATTAACCAGGAAATTCCCCCATTTTGGCGATATAATAGCGTAGATAATCAACTTATAATGTCCTCCTATCATATTTCTAAGTCGTCTATACCTCACTACGTTCAAGCTATAAAAGAATTTTCACCTGCATTTATCGAAGCATATCCGTCGTCGATCGTTCCAATTGCAGCTTATATGAAGAACAATGGAATCCAGCGTATAAAAGCATTGGGTGTGCTCACGTCTTCAGAAACGCTAAGGGAAAGCGAAAAGAACCTTGTTGAAGAGATGTTTATGTGTAATGTCTACGATTGGTATGGCCAATATGAGCGTGTTGCAGCCATAGGTACGTGTGAACATGGGAACAGGCATATAATAGAAGACTATGGATACACTGAATTGACAGATTGCTCCGATGGGCGAAAGGAGATAGTGTCTACTGGCTTCAATAATAGTATAATGCCTCTTATCAGATACAGGACAGGTGACTTAGTTGAGCCAGAGTGTGGATTGAGGATTTGTCCATGTGGGCGCTCATTTAGGGTAGTTCGAAAAATTATTGGACGTCAAGATGATTTTATCTCTTTACCGGACGGGCGTCGCGTTTTGGCTTTGACGTTTCTATTTAAAGGAGACATACCGATTTCGGAAGCCCAAATCTATCAATCAAGAGACTACAGGATTGAAATAAGGGTCGTACCAAATCTTGGATTCCAAGAATATCACGCTGGTAAAATACTGAGGAGAGCTAAGGATCGCCTAGGTACTCACGTACCAATTAAAGTAGTTTGTGTCGACAAATTGAAACGGACAGAGAGGGGAAAACTACAAATGGTCGTGAGTGAGGTTAAAACCAACTAACTTCTTTATCAATTCACTATCAATACTGATAAGATGTGGTTAGTCATTCATACGGAACTCTGCATTTGTAGCTTAATAAGCACGAATCGAAATAAGGTAAAGGAATATTTAAGTACCCTAATCAAGTTTTTTCTCATGAAGCGAAAATGTTGGCTGAGTACTAAACGCCCTAATTTAATTAATGTTTTATGTATTTTAGTACTTTGCATTCTTTGCCTCTTATGTGATTTAAATGGCCACACGGAGAATTTATTGCCTAATGGTAGTTTCGAAGTCACGACTTTGAGAGACATGCCAGACGTCTGGGACCAAGTATTCGGTCCAAAGAAAATCCCAAAATGGTATGACCTCTGGAAACTAGACACCCAAAACAGCGTTTCAGGATATAAGAGTCTTTGTATCACAGTACCAACCAATGAGATGTGTGGGAAGATATATGCAGAGTCATTTTTTACTGACAGACTAATTAGAATTGCCAAGCTTCCAAAGCTTATAAGGGGGAGGTTTTATACGCTAACAATTTATATGAAAAGTAACAGAATTAATATGCCAGTAAAAGTGACTTTTCAAGTCCAAGAAACTGTTAAGGTCAACTTGCAGTGGCAACGGTATTCGTTTACTAAATTCTTGAAATCCGATGACAAATTGAGAAGGATTAGAATTACTCCGCTTAGCGTAGGGAAGCTCTGGATTGATGCGGTACAGTTAGAGATGGGGAACCGAGCAACTCCGTTCAGACCTTCTACTTTCGACGAGAGATTTGTGAAAACACCATTACCTGACACTGTAGGTGCCGTAAAAAGAAAGTTGGCTATCTTCGGTCGGCAGACTGATAAATACGAATATAGGGGTAACGTTACGAGACAGCAAGTTAGTAAGAAAGATATTGAAACAAATGAAAGTAGAGTGACAGTTGATCCTTCGAGGCAAATCATTTTAGTCAATAGGAAACCATTCTTTTTCTTCGCTGCATGTTTTCTCCGAGCTCATTTATATGAGGATCGATGGAACGAGCTGCTAGAACATTTAAGGACCCATGGATATTCAGTGGTAATACCGTCATTTGGTTGTACTGAGTGTAGGAGAGCAGCTTCGATTGGGCAGATTTTGCGATTTTTTGACGTCGCCCACGAGAAGGGTCTGATGGTGATTCCATGGATCATACCACCAGCGATAAGGAATATGCATGGCCAGTTTAAGCGGGTTCCAAGAAACTTCCCTCCGAACATTGTGTTAAGAGAATACGAAAAAGAAATACAGCGAATTGTGCCTGCTTTAAAGCATCATCCGTCTTTACTTGCTTGGTATGTGTATGACGAACCTTCGAAATTGGAACTGATAAGAAGTGGTTTTACGAGCAAGCTGGTGAGATTTACCAAAACATTGGACAACCTTCATCCAGTGTATGTGAACTACGGCAATTTGCTTGCAGAGTATTTATTTTATGGGGGACATGTGCCAGGAGATATTGTCAGCATGACGCAGTATCCAATTCCACTTTCCTCAGTGACTCAGATTGCGGAGAAAACAGATCTTGAATCCGTAGCTGCTAACTCCGAAAAACCAGTAGTCTTATGGCTTCAAATGTGGGGAGGCAAAGGGAGATATCCTACCCCGGCTGAGTTTAGCTGTATGACCTATCTTGCCGCAATCTATGGAGCCACAGGATTCCAGACGTGGCCAATGATGCCTGGGTCGAAGACTCTTTGGGATCACGTGAAAAGAGTTATCTCTGAAATGAGAGAATTATTTCCAGTTCTATCCGAACCGCATGAGGTCCCAATAGAAGTGAAAGGCTCCAATTATATTCATGCAATGGCTAAAAAAGTGGATAACAAATACTGGATAGTAGCTGTTAACACGCTTGATCGGACTCAGATGCCGAAAATATACTTGCCCCAGTTATCAAACGTAAAAGAGGTTAATGTCATGTTTGAAAATCGAATCTGCCCACTTAGGATAAATTCAATAATTGACCGTTTTGAGCCTTACGAAAGGCATGTTTACGTCTTTGAACCGAGTGGTAATTACGCTTCTTCTCAAGGTGCACACAATGAATAATGAATAGATAGGCAGAGCAAAAATGAGATATTACCAGATAAAATTTTAGTGAAAAGAGAATACTTTTTCGAGAAGTTAAACCAGTATATTTCAATGAGTTTTGTGAGACTGGAAAAGAATTTTGAAGGATCCCGAAAGGCAGGAGCAGTTTATGAGTGATATGAATAGGGCTTATTCTCGTGGCAAGACTAGTGTAAATTTTTTTTGGAAGATCGTTTAATGATAGGTATCCAAGGCTAAAGCTAGTATTTTCCCTCAAATTTTTTGGGCCGACTTGATCGCAGCGCGGGATAATCCCTTTCCGTTTTCATATGAAACGTTTGAAAAGATACCTTCTCCGCATTAGAGAAGCCTCTCCTCACGAACTGGCGTATAGAATAAGACAACTTCTATTTATTCACAGTCTTCGAAAAACACGCCCTGCACTGCCACTGCTTAACAAAAGTTACAACTCCCTAATACAAATTCCTCGTTTGCATTTTGATGAAAATGTGGATGAAACTGTTCAGCAACTCTTGAGAGGTAAGACGTTCTCATTTGACGGGTTATGTAATAACGTGGATTACTGGGAAAAAAGACTCAAGCCTATTTATTTTTCCGATATCGATATATATAACGAAGCTTTCGACGTACGGGTTCTCTGGGAGCCAGCAAGACTTCAGCATTTGGCCTATCTGAGCCTCTATATGTTGCAAAACCCTCGGGCGATTGACAGAAAAACCATAAAGTATGTTAAATCGTTATTATTCCAGTGGTTTGATGATAATCCCTTCCCCTATGGTCCCCATTACATCTCTGCTATGGAATGCGCTCTCAGGATTCCGGTTTTTGTTTACTGTCTGAAATGTTTGGCCGATGACTTAACGTGGGAAGAAACAGAAAAAATTCTTGAACAAGTTTATCTCAACGCATGGTTTGTTGCAAACAGATTGTCACTATTTTCTTCTCTTGGTAATCACACAATAGCAGAATGCGTCGGCCTGATAATCGCTGGCCTTTGTTTAGGTTTACCTAAAGCAAAAGCGTGGCTTGAGAACGCGCGAGAGCTTTTGATACGGGAGGCATCCCATCAAGTGCTGGAAGATGGAGGCCCCGGAGAACAATCAACAAATTACCATCGTTTTGTACTGGATCTTTACTGGTTAGCTCATCGATTTCTTCAAGTCAATGGGCTTCCAGACCTAGGTTGTATTGCTCACATACTGGAGAAAGCTGAAAGGTTTCTGTACTGCCTTGGCTCACATGATGGTTATCTGCCGTCAATAGGTGATAGCGACGATGGTTTTGCTGTTGCTCCCGGAGTGCGTCCGGAAAGGATGATAGCGGTTGAACCTGGTTACGGATACTTCGAGTTCCCCAGCTCGGGCTATAGCGTATTTCGGCTCAAAAATGGCTCAATATTAACTTTTGATCATGGACCACTTGGTATGCCCCCTCTATACAACCACGGACATGCAGATGCTCTGTCTATTACCCTATCCAAGAATGGAGTACCGTTTTTTGTTGATCCGGGGACGTATAGTTACAATGTTGAACCAATGTTTAGGAAGTATTTCAAAGGCACGCGAGCTCACAATACCGTTAATATTGATCAACAGGATCAGGCTGTCCAAAAAACATCTTTTATCTGGAGTAAACCTTACCAGGCGAAATTAGAAGATAAGTTTAAGTCAGACAACTCTGTGATGTTGATTGCCACACATACAGGATATATGAGGCTCAGGAAGCCGGTCGTTCATAAGCGAGTGATCTTTTTTTTTAACGACAGTAATTTCCTAATAAGAGACAGCTTTTCGGGGGAAGGAATTCACTATTTCGAGCTTAATTTTCACGTTCATCCGGATTGTTTTATAGATCAGTTAAATTGGGGTTGGGAGATTACAAATAGTAGCGAAAGAATTTTCATCCGATCCTTAAGCGGTAGGGATTTTGAGATACGGGGGGGAGAAAGAGACCCTGTTTTTGGGTGGTTTTCGCCATCTTATGGGGTAAAACAAGAATCCAAGGTTCTATCTATTTATAAGAAGGACCATCCTAAAAACACATCTTTTTTGACTCTGATATGTACTGAGAAGCCTATCACTCTGGACAACCTGACATCTTTAATCAATTTCTATGGATAACAGGCTAAAAATTCTGAATATATGGGTTGACCCGCTAACTAAAAAAGAATTTATCCGTAAAATTAGGTCATTTTTCAAAAGCGATGGTGGTCCTCATGTGATATTTGCAGCGAACCCTGAGAAGAACTTTTCCGTGCCACGTGATCTGATACTTTACGAGACATTTAAGAATGCTGACTTGCTGCTACCAGATGGCATAGGTATGGTAATAGCTGTGAGGCTCCTTTATGGTCTCAAAATTGAGAGAGTACCGGGTGTGGAGATGATGGACGCGATATGTGCCTTGGCAGAAGAAGAGGAACGAAGGGTTTTTATATTTGGTTCGAAAGAAGCTGTTAACAAGAAAGCTGTGGAGGTTCTGAAAAAAAAATATCCCAAGCTGTGTATAGTGGGAAGGTCACACGGATATGTCAAGGAAAATAGAATGGCCTTGTTGCTAGAAAAGATAAATAGGACTAGGGCTGAGGTGCTCTTCGTGGCGCTAGGGTCACCAAAGCAGGAGAGATGGATAGCCAGATACAAAGATTCTCTGCGAACAGTAAAAGTGTGTCAGGGGATAGGAGGATCGCTTGACACTATTGCTGGACATGTGAAGAGGGCGCCTGACCTATGGCAAAAACTGCAAATGGAATGGCTTTACAGATTAATCAAAGAGCCCAAAAGGATAAAAAGACAGAAGGTACTCCCGATCTTTGTGATCGAACTTTTGAAGGAAAGGTTAAGGAGGCAAAGGCTTGAAAGATAACCTTAGAGTATCCGAGTTCTTTCCTCCACTGGTGTATGGAGTGCTTTTGTTTTTTATCTACTTTAGCACGCTTTCGTGGCTCGTTTTTCATGACTGGAAGAGAGGTGACTTTAATTATTGCTACTTGATTCCCGTAATAATTCTTTACCTATTATGGGAAAAGCGTAAGAAGTTAAGCAAGATACAATCTGTAGCATCCCCGGCTGGGTTTATACCTTTGGTTCTTGGAATTGTCCTTTTTTGGTTGGGGGAATTAGCAGGTGAATTCTTTTCACAGTACATTTCTCTCTGGCTTGTCATAGTTGGACTTGCATGGTTGCATCTTGGATGGGAAAAATTGAAAGAAATGTTATTCCCGATTGCTCTAATATTGGCAATGTTTCCTCCTCCCCAATTCTTGAGTAACCGCTTAACTCTCAAGCTCAAACTCCTCTCTTCTCAGCTTGGCGTATGGCTTATGCAGATGTGGGGGATGTCGGCGTACAGGGAGGGAAATATTATTGACCTTGGGTTTACGCAACTCCAGGTGGTGGACGCGTGCAGCGGACTGCGCTACCTGTTTCCGCTGGTTGTCCTTGGGATACTCCTGGCTTACTTTTATAAGGCCAGCCTATGGAAACGAATTGTGCTGGTTCTTTCTACAGTACCGCTATCGATCATAACCAACGCGTTACGTATTGCGCTTACGGGCGCGCTTTACGAGGTTTGGGGAACAAAGGTTGCGGAAGGATTTTTTCACGGGTTTTCGGGGTGGTTTATATTTATGTTTTCATTCCTGGTACTGGTACTGGAAATGAAGGTTTTAAGTTTTAGGTTTTATGTTTCAGGTAAGAATAAGGGTGGAGCACTAAACATTGAACGTCAGGACATTGATCAAGATAGTGGAAATAGCATTTCTACGGATCAAACTAATAACGCAATAACGAATAACGAAAACTCCAGGACGTTTACTCCTCATTTCTTCGTTGCCGTAATATTACTGGCTTCAAC
>JALXAE010000181.1:0-4612 GCA_026992355.1 Syntrophobacterales bacterium
TCCTAGATCTGCATTGACTAATGATATGCTGCTCAACCAGGCATTTTGAAAATTAGCGCCTTCCAAGCATGAGTTGTCAAAATTTGAAAGTGTCAAATTTGCTTCGGAAAAATCGCAACCATCTAAAATTGAGTTGCTAAAATTACAATATAAGAGATCGGACTTTCGAAAGTTTGAGGAAGAAAATTGAGAATTCGAAAAATCTGAGTAATGTAAGGCGCAGTTTGAAAAATCAAAGCCATAGATCTCATCGTGATGAAGATTTGAAAATTCAGAAAAATTAATTCCCCTTAAATCAATTTTGGGGGGTGACTTCCCAAAAGAGGTATTAACGGTACCGACAAAGGAAGTGTAAGCAGTACTATTTCCGCGCGATAAATTTATTTCTATAATTTTCTTTTTAAGTTCTCTACCTTCTTCGCTGTCCCACCGTGCTATTAGTGTTTCTTCTGGCATATCACGGAAAAATTCCCGTTCATCGGTACTCATTTTTTCCCAAGGTATTATTGGAAACATGTTTCTTGCTGTCATGATATGTCTTTTTCACAAGACCTAACGTCGTGGGTCACTTGCCGACATGGAGCAAGCCCGAAGGGCGCAGCGGAATGGCGATCAAGTGCACCCAATGGTTAGGCTCTCTCGTTTACTGCTACCATATAACTTCTATATCCTCTTTTAAACAGTAGGGATCCATCCCATTGACTTTACCCGTTTTAATCCACGCGACTACCCAGCATCCACCCCAGCATCCTTTACCATAGTCCTTGCATGAATCGCACTTCTCAGATTTGCCTGCGTGTCTTATCTTCTTCAAAGTTTCACTGTGAAGCCAAATATCTAATAAACTATTCTCAGATTGAAGTGGTACCCAATTTTTGTACAACAGGAATGATATTTTTTGTTCGCCTTCACTGTTGCCGTACTCATGCTGCCTGTGCAAATTCATAGACCTCATCAGGAGTTTTATAGCCAAGTGCCTGATGAAATCTTTCTCGATTGTATGCCTCAAACCAGTTGGTCAATCCTCTTCTGAGTTCTGGGACCGAAGCAAATTCCTGAATATATATAAGCTCGTACTTTAAGGACCGCCAGAGACGCTCTATAAAAATATTGTCTAAGAATCTCCCCCGGCCGTCCATACTGATGCGAATCCCGTTCTTCTCAATAACTCCTGTGAATCCTTCACTGGTAAACTGACATCCTTGATCTGTATTGAATATCTCTGGTGAACCATAAAGGGATATGGCCCTTTCAAGACAGGAAATACAAAAGTCTGCATCCAGGGTCGTTGAAAGACTCCAGGCTATGACTTTCCGACTATACCAGTCCATTATTACAAAAAGATACATATAACTACCTAGGATTGGAATATAACTAATATCGGCACACCAAACCTGATCGGGTCTCTGAATATTTAAACCTCGCAACAAATATGGATATACTTTGTGCTCCGGTGCCCTTTTGCTTGTAGAAGGACCAGGTGCTATCGCCTTAAGTCCCATATGCTGCATTAGACGACGGACCTTCTTCTCACTCACATGATATCCCTTCCGTTTTAAGGCCTCTCGCATTCTCCTTCGCCCATAATAAGGCGTCTTGAGATATTGTTCATCTAAGGCCTTCATGATGGCTAAATCTCTCTCTGACAAGCCCTTGGGCTGATAATACAAAGATGCCCTACTAATACTTAGCAAACTACACTGCCTACTCAAACTCAACTCCTTGTTGTCCGGCTCTACCAGCGCCTTCCTCTCCTTCTGCGTCATAGAAGACCGGACTTTCTCGCTAAAAAATCCCGTTCCACCTTTAACTGGCCTATCTTCTTGTACAACTCCTCTACGAGGGCTTCTTGCTCTTTCTCCTTCTTCTTAGACTTGTCAAATACCGCTGTGACATTTTCCAACATCAGTCTCTTCCATTGCCTCACTTGACCCGGATGTACTCCAAACCTCGAGGCTATCTGGTTAGTGGTCTCTTCCCCTCGAATAGCAGCTAAGGCCACCTTAGCCTTAAATTCTGAACTGTACTTTTTTCTTGCCATTTTCTCTCTCCTTTCACTGTGTTCTTGTTACTACTCACAGTGAAAGCGAACAATACCACCTGTCAAAAAAAGGGGACCACCACAGCCCGACACGGAAGTCGTGTTCAATTATATAATCAAAAATCTTTTCAATTTGTGAATGAACTAATGGTTCTCCTCCTCCTGACAATTCAATAGCATGAACATTCTTTTCTCGAAGTTCATCCAAAAGTTTTGTGAAGACAGATACGTCCATATATTTTGACTTATCCCCATGATACTTTCTAAACCTACAGTGAGGGCATTGAAAATTACAAAAATTAGTGAGGAATATTTCAACAACTTCAGGATCAGGGATTTCGCCTTTCAAAACCTGTAATACTTTTGGCCATGCTGAAATTAGTTGAATCGCGGAGCTCTCATATTTACGATAAATTCCCCTTTCGCTTTTCTTTTGAGTATTCATAAATTATGTTACCTTGACAATGCTTAACTTCCTGTTCGACAGTTATTGAAAGCCTAACGACAAGGGTCACTTGCCGACATGGAGCAAGCCCGAAGGGCGCAGCGGAATGGCGGTCAAATGCACCCTTTTGTTAGCCTTTCTCCACTTTTTAATTTTTATCTATTGCAGTTCTCTATATCTTGATCATCTCTCGTGATCGTTTTTATAAGAAACATAGACTTAGCCCCGAAACCACTATTGCCATATTCTTCTGAATTTTGTTCTAAAACTCCTAAAAGTTCTCTTGCTAAATCCGTTCTATTATCACCTGCATCCTGAATCACATGTCTTAGGACATTAGCAAGCCACCCTTTAATAATTCTATCACTTACACTAGGCCCATCTGGTCCTGCAACTTGATGAATCGGAGTCCCTATCTTATGATCAAATAGATGATAAGCATAATTATAAGCAGAACATGAAGCTATTACTTCCAAATGGCCGTTTAGTTGTCGCATTCCTCTACATATTTGAGGAACTAATTTGCCTCTTCTATATTGTTGTCGATAGAGAGTGAGATTATCGGCAGCTGAATAGAAAATTTAATAGTTTCTAGACATCCTATGTCTGTAGAAAAAGCCAAATGTTCCAATGGACGGCAAGATAGCACTTGATAGTAAATTAGGTGGTGGATCAAATGAACCTACTCCGTTTATAATTGGACGATGAGCCAATAAATCCCATTGCTCTAAGTTTGCTTTAAAAGGTTGATTAGAAATACATTGATTTTTCATAATTTTTCTTTCAGATTTTGCTTGAAGAAACGAAATTCGAATTGATTGATTCATGGGATTATAAATGACAAAAAATAAATCGGCTAATTCACATCTGACCTGCCTTCGGGAATAAAACCCGGATCCCAAAAACCTAACTTGATATTTAGAACCATGGTATTCCTCTATGACAAATCTTCTACTCAGGCTTCTTAAGGTTTCCCTTAATGCCCTAAATAAAGGAATTTCTAGTGGTCTCAGATGCGATGTTTTTAAATAAAAATTCCTGCAAAAATCACATGCAAAAATATGACTAAACATTTCTTAGGCTAACGACCAGGGTCACTTGCCGACAATCCGCAAGCCCAAAGGGCGCAGCGGATTGTCGGTCAAGTGCACCCGTTTGTTAGGTGCCTTGTGTATAAAGTTGTTTCAAAATCCGTCAGTTTAGATTTAATGCTATCAATACCTACCAACATCATGTCTAATATTGCAACAAACTGAGAACAATACAAGCAAGTGACGAGCGGAGCTTGCACCCGCTGAGTTAATTTTCTTTACTATGACAATACTCGTCTAATAACAAAATATGATTTAGTCGATAAGACGAGAGTTGTTCTTTTACATCTGGCATAAGTTCAAGATAACACCATGCCAACTCCATAAGATCTGCGTCACGTTTAGCTTTCAAACCAATAAAAATGGATAACCCTATAAAGAAAATGCCGATAATCAAGCACGTCCCTATCCTTGTTTCAATATTATTAAATACTGAAAGTTTTAAAAGCACCCCACTAATAATCCCAACAGTTACTCCTATAACCACGGCGATCGCATAGTTGATTCCAAGATACTGAATTGTTCTTCTCCTCCTAGCCCACTCTATCAAATGAGAAGGCGCCCTCGTGTAATACAGCAAAACAAAAAGAGAATCATCAGGAATCATTTCAATTGCTTTTTTTGCATCCTCAGAAAGAATATGAGCTGCTTTTAAAAGATGTTCTCTTAATACCTTGGCAAGTAATATTCTTGCCTCATCACGGTATGGATGCACAAAGATCAAATATTGGACAGCAAAATTAACTAGTTGAATCAATAATCCTAGAAATGGAAATGAAAGAATAGCAAATACAAATCTATAATTAGTCTTGATGAAATTAAATAATTTATATAATGCATAATAATTACTTAGGGAAAGTCCCAATAAAAAGAATAGCACGAGCACTATACCCGTAAAACTTAACTGAAAAATCTTACTTTCATCCATTTTTCTATGGTTCAATTTTTATCCTAACGTCCAGGGTCACTTGCCGACATGGAGCAAGGCCGAAGGCCGCAGCGGAATGGCGGTCAAGTGCACCCTATTGTTATGGT
>JALXAE010000181.1:4622-5092 GCA_026992355.1 Syntrophobacterales bacterium
TTATGGTCCTTAATCTATTCTATTGCCTCTGTTCCTTCAATTCCTCTTAATTCTCTATTACTAACCTGAAACTAATTCAAGCATTATTATCACGCTGATAAGCTTATCTTCTCTCCGCTTCCAAATCAAGCCCCTAGTTCACACTAAGCTGTTTATTAAATCCGGTGCCTTGTAGCTGAATTTTTTCAACAATTTCATCCTTTCTACTCTGATTGCTCCAGGCCTGAATACACTTTACAATTCTTTCTGCTTGCACCAAGTAGCAAAATGTACATATTTTTTGTACTGACTCTATTTGCGAATCCCTTATCCCTGAAAGCTAGTTTCTAATCGAATCAATTGGCCTATCGTACGCGATGGAATTTCCTGGCCGCACCTCCATCCTTCCTGTTACATTTCAAATTTCCTACTCCATAACGTCCAGGGTCACTTGCCGCTATGGAGCAAGGCCGAAGGCCGCAGCGGAATGG
>JALXAE010000182.1 GCA_026992355.1 Syntrophobacterales bacterium
TTATCCCTTTAAAGATGCATTGTCCGCTTTTCATCTTATACGTCTTGTGGAACACATTGGAAATATATCCAATCATGCTGAAAACGCTGCCGACATGATGAGGGCAATGATTGCAAGGTAAAATGGACGAAAGGGAATTTCAAAAATGGCCTTCTGAATTGCTGAATTATCCCCAGAACCTGCCAATTGTTCAATGTAAAAACGAAATAATAAATGCCCTGAAAAACAATCAGGTTGTCATAGTAACAGGGGCTACAGGTTCAGGTAAGAGCACACAACTTCCAAAAATCTGCCTGGAAGCAGGTTTACAAAGAAAAGGAATAATCGGCTGCACTCAACCACGACGTATAGCTGCTGTGTCTTTAGCCCAACGTCTTTCGCAAGAACTAAAAAACCTGGGAAATAACACTGTCGGTTACAAAATTCGTTTTCAGGAACAGCTTTCCCGAAACACTATCATAAAATTTATGACTGATGGCATCCTTCTGGCTGAAGCTCAATCTGACAGATATTTCAGAAAATACGATGTTCTAATTATCGATGAAGCTCACGAACGTTCCCTCAATATTGACTTCATCCTTGGCATTCTTAGACGCCTGACAGATGTCAGAAAAGACATTTCTATAATTATTTCATCAGCAACCATCAATCCTGAAAAATTCTCTAATGCTTTCGATGAAGCGCCTATTATAGAAGTCCAATCAAAAACCTATCCCATTGAAACTGTATACCTAAAAGAAGAAGACCTGAAGACAGACGAAGAAAAAACTCACATTGACTTTGCAAAGGAGGCTTTAAACGAACTTGTTGCAAGGGGCATCAAAGGAGACATTCTAATCTTCATGCCAACGGAAAAAGACATAAGAGATTTAATTGATCAGATAAAAGGTATGCCCTTGCCCAACATGAAACCATATCCTCTATATGCCAGGATGGCCAGCTGGCAGCAACAAAAAATATTTAACCCGACAAATCATCACAAGATAATTGTAGCAACCAACGTAGCCGAAACGTCCCTAACTATCCCAAACATCAAAGCTGTCATAGATACAGGCCTTGCGCGTATTCCTCTCTACAGTTCAAAAACAGGAACTCAAAAACTGCCAATTCTACAAATTTCGAAGGCAAGCGCCGATCAACGCAAAGGTCGCTGCGGAAGAACTTCACCCGGGATATGTATACGACTGTATACCGAAGAAGACTACAACAACAACATGCCTGATTTCACACCCCCGGAAATAAGGCGCTCAAGTCTTGCTGAAGTTATTCTTCGCATGATGCACTTGAAGTTAGGTGATGTATCTTCTTTTCCTTTCCTGGATCCACCGCCGAAAACTGCTATCAAAGAAGCCTATACCACGTTGAAAGAATTGGGCGCTTTGTATGAAAAAGGATCCAAGCTCCATTTAACCAAACTCGGGAAGCTCATGGCAAAACTTCCTCTCGATCCCCGTTTGTCTCGTATTCTCCTCGAGTCCATAAAACTCAAAGCTTTTGAAGAGGTTTTAGTGATCGTTTCAGCATTAAGTATTCAAGATCCCAGAGAAAGGCCCTTTGGTCAGGAAAATTTAGCCGATGAGGTTCATAAAAATTTCAATGATCCAAAATCAGATTTCCTCACTTTGCTAAAAATATGGCATGCCTATCATAGAGAGGCGAATAAGAAACCCAGTAGAAGCAACATGAAAAAATGGTGCAAGGAAAACTTTATTTCCTTTCGACGCATGCAAGAATGGATATCTATCTACGACGAGTTATTAAACATAGTCAGGGAGTCCGTTAAAATAACCCAGCAAAAAAAAACTGCCACATATGACTCCATACACAAAAGTCTCCTGGCAGGTTTCGTAAACAGGATTGCCCTTCACGAGGGTAAGGGAAAATATAAAGGTACAAAGGGAAAAGAGCTTTACATCTTCCCAGGAAGTTCTATTGAAGGGAATCCTCAATGGATCATGGCAGCAGAACTCGTGGAAACAACTCGCACCTTTGCCAGAACAGTAGCTTTCATTGAACCTCAGTGGATTGAAGAAGTGGCACCGCATTTATGCAACCGAACCTACTACGCTCCCCACTGGAATCCAAAAAAGGGAAACGTGATTGCCTATGAGAAGGTCACCTTTGGAGGGCTTCCAGTTATAGAAAATAGACCGGTTATCTATGGGAGGATAGATCCTGAGGTAGCCCACGAAATTTTTATTAAAGAAGGGCTAATAGCCAGCGGGGAAAAATTAGATTTTGCTTTTATTAAGCATAATCAGCAGGTTATCAATAATCTTTTAAATGCAGAAGAAAAGATAAGAAGAAAGGGAATTGTTCCTATAGAAGAGATTCTTTATCAATTTTACGAAGGAAAAATTCCTAAATCTATCTGGAGTCTTGGAGCATTCAGAAGATTTTTAAAAAATAAGGCCGATGAGAAATTTCTTAAAATATCGTCAGACGAGTTATTCAAACACTACTTTTCAGATGATCTTGATGAGTTATTTCCGGGCCATATTGTTGTCAATGGAGAAGAATTTCCTCTCAAATACTCCTTCAGTCCCGGCTCTGAAACCGATGGCGTAACTGTCACTATTCCGGTTCAATGCTTAAAAACGCTGGATGCCAGTTTATTTGATTGGCTGATTCCGGGGTACCTTGAAGAAAAAGTGTTATTTCTCATAAAAAATCTCCCCAAAGACATACGGCGACGTCTTATACCAATAAACGATGTTGCTACAAAAGTTGCCCATATTTTGAGACATAAATCTGGTAATTTTGTGGAGCAATTGAGCAAAGCCGTTCAAGAAGCAACTGGCATAAAAGTTGACCCTTATTCCTGGCCATTAGGCAAATTAACTGATCATTTAAAATTTCGCTTTGAAATTGTGGATCCTAACGGAGAAACAATTGCGTCCGGCAGAAATCTTGATGAGCTTAAGCAAAGGGTGCCCACAAGATATGAAGATTCTCTGTGGGAAGAGGCAAAGGCTAGGCTGGAAATTGACTCGTTGGATGATTTTCCGGACAACATACCTTCAGACAAAATAGAAATAGGCAAAGACTCCCTTGGCAGAACGAGGTATGCCTATTTGGCTTTAGTCAACGAAGGCAATAAAATTGCGCTGAGAATTTTTCCAACTGCTCAGGATGCCCAAGAAGCAAATAAAAATGGTATTCTCGAAATGCTCATAAAAAAACTCGATCCATACTTAAAAAAGGCGGCACGTTACTGGATTGTTCCACAAAACCTTCAACCGGCAGTATTTTTTATTGGTACTCCAGGATCTGTAACAGAAAAAATTAAAAGATTTATAATTAGAGACCTTTTCAAGCTCCACAAGCCGGTAGGGTTGAACGTATTAGCAATAAAGAAAACCTTAGAAACACTTAAACCTGATATCTTCCGCTTGGGGCAAGAGCGCTTTGATCTCATATGCAAAATTATAGAACGGCGGTATTCTTTGCAAAAGAGGATTTCCAGCTACAGAAAAAAAGCAGGTGCTAGTAGTAAAATAGTGAATGAAAGAATGGATATTCTGGAAAATGAACTAGATTTTTTGGTGCCAAAAAACTTTTTGGACATATATTCTTATGATGATCTAAAGAAATGCATTCATTATTTGAAAGCCCTGGAAATCAGGATTGACCGAGCCTATGTTTCTCCGGAAAAGGATCGAGCAAAGAGCAAACGATTTGAAAAAACAATAGAGGACATGTCCAAGATTTTAGACATATACAAAAAAGGTAAAGATACTTATCTTAAATGGGTAATTGAGGACCTTAAAATTATGGCATTTGCTCCGGAAATCAAACCATTACATGACACGAAAAATATAAAAAAGATGGAAAAGCTGGTAAAATCATGTCCCGCAAGACTGTGATGCATCCTGATGCATTTCGCCAGTTTGTGAAAGAAAAATTAAGTTCCATTTATGCCCATGTTGCATCTCAAATATGCTCCAAAAATTTAAAAAAGTACTCATCTGTTCTTGTACCCTTCAGCATTAATGATAAAGACGAAATAATTCTTATGTTGAACAAAAGGTCTCGAAGAGTACCACAACCAGGGGATTTGTGCTTTCCTGGAGGAACACTTGAATTACCTAAAGATAATGTATTGGGATTTATTTTTCCCTTTTTGAAATCCTCCTTTTTTAAAACCAAAACAAACAGGTTTTTAATTTCTACACTGATGGCAACGGCTATAAGGGAAAGCTGGGAAGAAATAAGGCTTAACCCACTTTCGATAGAATTTCTGGGCGTACTACCTCCTCAAAGACTTATCATGTTTAAAAAACTGATAGTGAGTTTCGTCTGCTGGATTAGGAAACCGGGTGCTTTAAAACCAAATCAGGAAGTGGAGAAAATCGTATGGATACCCCTAAAGAGCTTTTATAATCTGGATAATTATGCAGTGTATCGCCTATATGGTCTTCCCGACGAACCCTATCGTGATTTCCCTTGCTTTCTTTTCCAAGACTCCCTGTCCGTTGAGATCTTGTGGGGCGCAACCTACCGAATAGTCACAGAGTTCCTAACAAATATCTTAGAAGCGAATTTACCTATTACTAATACTAACAACTTAGAAAAACTACATATTGTGCCTGGTGTTTATGATCCTAACTACCTCACGGGTTACGAAATATCCCAACGGTGAATTAAAGTATCTAAATTCTTTTCCTTGACGTTGATTTTTTTTTCACATAAGAACTTTAGTGTTATACATTTGGTAATAAGTATATTTATCTTTTCTCACCGCAAACATTGCCCAATTTGGTAATGAGTTATTTCGTTTGGTTTTGAGAGAAATATGAATCGGTTTTTCAACAGTTAAAAAACTGGGGGAATCAATGAGCGGGTCAGATGTTTCAAAAAATGTAGCAGTGATCGGTGGAGGAGTAGCTGGGTTAAACGCTGCTCTAGATTTAGCCGATCAGGGATTTAAAGTTTATATCCTTGAAAAGGAAGCATCACTTGGGGGATTAATTCCCAAATTGCACAGACTTTATCCAATTTGCAGCTGTTGTAAGGTAGCCAACAGGGTAATTGCCTGTCAGCAGCATCCTTCCATAGAGGTTTTCACAGAGTCGTCGGTAGAAAATGTTTCCGGCGAAGCTCCATCCTTTACAATAAATGTTAAAACCCCATCAGGAAATAAGGACATTCAAGTAGCAGCAATAGTTGTCGCTCCTGGTCTTGAACCATTCGATCCTTCTGTTTATGATACTTATGCCTATTCGTCCCTTCCAAACGTTATTACCAGCGTCGAATTTGAATGGATGCAAAAACCTATCGGTCCAAACAAAGGTGTTGTTACTAAACCATCGGATGGACAGATACCCAAAAAGGTTGCGTGGCTTCAGTGTGTAGGTTCTAGAGACATAAACAAATGTGATGCTCCTTACTGTTCTTCTGTTTGCTGCATGTATGCCTTGAAGGAAGCAGTAAATCTGAAAGATGCACTCCCTGAAGCAGACGTTGCAATATTTTTTATGGACATGAGGACTCATGGCAAGGGTTACGAAAAGTTCTACAATGACGCCAAGGAAAAAGGTGTGCGTCTTGTTAGAACTCGTATACATAGTATTGAATCCACTCTTAACAGTGAAGAGTTAATCCTGGAATATGTCGACGAAAACGGTGAAAAAAAAGAAGAGATATTTGACCTGGTTGTCCTGTCCGTAGGTTTGAGACCTGCCTCAGATGTAAAATATCTGGCAGACAAATTGGGACTGAAGTTGACGGAATATGGGTACATTGAATCATCAGAGCTCAATCCAGGAGAAACTAATGTTCCAGGCGTTTTTGTTTGCGGGGCAGCCGTAGGTCCTAGAGATGTGTATCAAAGTGTAATAGGTGCCCAGGCTGTTTCTGGCAAAGTGGCAGCTTTCCTGAAAGACAACGGGGCTGAACCCGAACAAATAAGTTTCCGCGATGTTTCTGAAGAAGATGTAAAAATCGGTGTTGTCCTTAGCCTATGCCCTGGCAAAAACGGGGAGTTTGAAAGCATGGTTTCCGGCCTGAGCAGTTATTGTGAAAGCCTGGATGGCGTAACAGCTGTTAAAAGAATAGATCTCGTTAATGCAGACGCATTCAGGGAATTGGCCGACTGGCTAAAATCTACCAATGTAAACAGATTGGTTTATGCCAGTTGCAGCCCCGTAATGCACAAAGAAATGGTAGAATGGGCTCTCAAGCAAGCAAGTTTGAATCCCACACTATACAACTTTGTTGATCTCAGAACTTTAGGAACTGGAGCGCAAGAAGAAGAAAGATTAAAAGATCTGTTAAGAGCTACCGTCTTGCAGGCGCGTCTGAGTGAACCTCTACCTGTAAAGGCCATACCTATAGAAAAATCTGCTCTGGTAATAGGTGGCGGAGTAGCCGGTATGGTAGCTTCTCTTGCCCTGGCTGATGCTGGAATTGATGTAACTTTAGTTGAAAGAAAAGATAGGCTTGGTGGACATTCCCATAAGGTAAAATCCACCTGGATGGGAACTGATGTACAGGAATACTTTAAGGATCTGGTTTCCAGGGTTCAGAACAACCCCAAAATAAATGTTCTCATGAATGCTACGGTTGAAAATGCTCGGGGCTTCGGTGGGCAGTTTGAATCTACAGTTGTCCAAGACGGTAAAGAGATATCTGTAAAACATGGAGTAACTATCATTGCAACGGGTGGTCATTCGATAAGGCCATCTGAATACAGTTATGGTCAGCACAATGAGATATACAGATGGTCTGATTTTACCAAAAAACTCATAGATGAACCTGATGCTTTCAACTCAGCCAAATCGGGAGTTTTCATCCAGTGTGTGGGCTCTAGAGAACCTGAGCGACCATACTGCAGCCGTCTGTGCTGTACCTTCACCGTTCAAACGGCATGCTATCTTAAAGATAAAAATCCCGATATGGACATTTATGTCTTGTACAGAGACATGCGAACCTTTGGTGAAAGAGAAAAATTATATAAAGAAGCTCGAGAAAAAGGTGTTTTATTCATCAGATATGATGTTGAGAGAAAACCCACAGTCATAGTTAAAGACGGGAAACTTGAAGTTCAGGTATTTGACCCCATTCTTGGACGAGATTTGATTTTAAAACCGGATTTCATCTCATTGCAGTCAGCTATTTATGCTGAACCCGCGGAAAAGCTTGCTTCACTTTACAATATTAGTCTAACGGATGAAGGCTTCCTTAAAGAATCTCCCGCTAAAATGAGACCTGTTGATGGTGAAGTAGAAGGTGTTTATTTTGCGGGTCTGGTTGCCGGACCAAAAGGTACAGAAGAGAGCGTTGAAGAGGCTTGGGCTGCTGCGGAAAGAGCCCTTAGGTTTATAAAGCAGGGCGTTGTCCTTGTCGGAGGAGTTGTAGCCGAAGTTGATCCCAATAAATGTGCGGTATGTCTTACCTGTGTTAGAACATGTCCCTTTGGAGTGCCATACATTGAAAGCGTTCAGGAAGCAGCTTATATTGACCCATCCCTGTGTCAGGGCTGCGGTATGTGCGTAAGCGAATGTCCAGGTAAAGCTATAATGTTTAAGAAGTTAAGTGATGATCATATAATTGCTATGACAAAAACCTTGGTAGGAGAAGCGTAAAAAAATAAAGTATCAGGGTGATGAAGCACTAAACAAGGGTTATAAAGGTTGTGGCTTCATCACCTTCGGTGAATATATGAAGGAGTAGGTTATGGTAGATTTCGAACCTAAAATCATAGCTTTTTGTTGTGCTAATTGCGCATCCGCTGCCGCTCAGATTGCAGAGCAGGCTAGCTGGCAGCTGCCGGCAAATGTAAAGATAGTTCAGCTTCCTTGCACGGGAAGATTGGACAGTTTACACCTACTAAAAGCTCTTGAAAATGGTGCTGACGGTGTTTATGTCGCAGGATGTCAACTGGATAGTTGTCAGTACAAGAGCGGGGTAGAAAAAGCGGCCAAAAAGGTTGCTTATGTGAAAAAATTACTTGAAGACCTCGGTGTCGAACCTGAACGTGTTGAACTTTTTAATGTTGGGGCAGCAAAAGCCCATAAGTTCATTCAAATTGCAGAAGACATGGTAAACAAAGTAAAAGAACTGGGGCCAACACCTCTTAAATAAACCGCTTGTTTGGAATAAGCTATAAAAAATCGCGCGGCTCATAACAGGGCCGCGCTGTTTTTTATAGTCAGCAAAAAAATCCAATGGAAATTACTAGGGTTAAGATTTGTCGTCAATAAAGCCACCTGAACAAACTAAAAATTTTTGCACATCAAATAATGTTATGTATATTTGGATTGTTTTTGTTCAGCAATTTCTTATAGTTTTATCGCTCGCTCAATAAATTCTCGGGCTTTGGAGGCAGAGAGGTGGATTATTTCCTTACTGAAGAACAAAAGTTACTGCAGGAAATAGCTTATGAAGTAACAAAAGAAAAAATACGTCCTGTCAGAGCTCAACTGGATGAATCCGAAGAATTTCCCAGAAATCTTATGGATATTCTCGCAAAAACGGACTTGTTCGGAGTTTGTATTCCTGAAGAGTATGGTGGGCTTGGTGGTGGAGTTTTCGAAAATTGCCTGGTTGTTGAGCAAATTGCCAGAGGATGTATTGGCATAGCCACCACATTTGCAGCTACAGGACTTGGAATATACCCAATTTTGCTGGGTGGCAGTAAGGAACTCAAGAAAAAATACCTTCCGGATATTGCAGCAGGGAAAAAACTCGCAGCCTTTGCTCTTACAGAACCAGGAGCCGGAAGCGATGTTTCTGCTATAATAACAAGGGCAGTAAAAGCAGGAAACGAATATGTTATTACGGGTACAAAACAATGGATAACAAATGGCGGAGAAGCAGACATTTACACTGTATTCGCGATAACTGATCCTTCAAAGGGGCCCAGAGGTGCTAGCTGCTTTGTGGTTGAGAAAGGCGATCCCGGTTTTTCCTTCGGAAAAAAAGAAAAAAAACTGGGCATAAGAGCCTCCGCAACCAGAGAATTAATATTCAACGAATGTAAAATACCGAAAGACCGACTTGTAGGTCGAGAAGGCATGGGATTTATCCTGGCAATGAAAACTTTTGATAAATCACGCCCTGGTATTGGAGCATTGGGGGTAGGTTTGGCTCAGGAAGCTTTAGACATAGCCGCCGAATATGCACGAAAGCGTGTACAGTTTGGGAAAAGCATCATTTCCTTTCAGGCCATACAACATAAACTGGCGGATATGGCCATAAAGGTTGAAGCAGCCAGATCCTTGATTTATTCAGCAGCAAAGTATATTGACACGGAGCCAAAAGATGCGAGCAAGGTTGCTGCCATGTGTAAGGTATTCGCTAGCGACGTTGCTGTAGAGGTTGCTCTTGAAGCAGTTCAGATACTTGGTGGCTATGGCTACATGAGGGATTACCCAGTGGAAAAGCTTTTGAGGGACGCGAAAATTCTTCAGATATACGAGGGAACCAATGAAATTCAAAGAAATATAATTGGTCAGGAAATAAACAAGGAGTATGGAAGAAAGAAAGAATCAATACTTTAGGCAAAGGAATTGAGCAATGCACATAGTGGTTTGTTTGAAACAGGTTCCGGAAACGCAAAACATCCGTATTGATCCTGAAACACACACGCTGGTTAGGCAAGGAGTTGCTTCCATTCTCAATCCTTTCGACTATTTTGCCCTAGAAGCCGCATTAAAAATTAAAGATGAAAGAGAGAGTGTAAAAGTAACAGCTATAACGATGGGTCCACCACAGGCAAAGGATGTCTTGATAGATGCTCTGTCCCGAGGTGCCGACGATGCAATACTCATAAGCGATCGCGCTTTTGCAGGCGCTGATACCTGGGCAACATCCTTCACTTTAGCAGCAGCTATAAAAAAGCTGGAGCCTGTGGATTTAATAATATGTGGGAAACAGGCGATAGATGGAGATACTGCCCAAGTAGGTCCAGAACTTGCCACCATTCTCAACTGGCCCTATGCAACTTATGTAAAAAATGTGGAATTTTTGGACAATTCCACACTAAAAATTACACGACAAACAGATGAAGGTTATGCTGTATGGAAATTGCCTCTTCCAGCACTTTTGACGATCCTTAAAGATGTGGGAGATCCCAGACCAAGGTCATACAAATGCACACTTAGAGCCAGAAAGTATGACATTCCCACATGGGGAGTAACCGATCTTAACCTCGATGAAAATCAAGTAGGGCTTAAAGGCTCCTTTACACAGGTTATAAAGGTTTTCAGTCCAGAAAGACGCAAAGATAAGTTGATACTGGAAGGTTCTGTGGATGAATTGGTTGAACAATTATACAGTTGGTTAAAAGAACAGAGGATTCCTGGAATATGAAGGCAATCATTGATAAAGAACTTTGTACAGCCTGTGGCGAGTGCGCAGACGTTTGTCCTGTTGAGGCAATATCTATCCGAGAAGAGTGGGCTGAAGTTTCGGATGATTGCACACTCTGCGGAATGTGTGTAGACACATGCCAGTACGACGCTATCTCGCTTCCTGAAGTTGGCACCGGCCCCAAGAAAGACAAAGAAGATTATAAAGGTATATGGGTTTTCGCCGAATGGAGGCACGGTGAAATCCATAAGGTTTCGTACGAACTCCTGACCACTGGAAGAAAACTCGCTAGCAAGAAAGGGATTCCTTTAGGAGCTGTTCTTCTGGGTCACAATTTGGAAGGCATGGAAAAGTCTCTTTTTGAATACGGTGCTGATGTTGTCTACATGGTTGATCATCCGTCTTTAGAACACTTCACCGACGAAATATACGGCAACGTTCTCACGGAACTGATTAAGAAATATAAGCCTGAGATCCTCCTTGCTGGAGGCACTTCTACAGGAAGATCCTTCATTCCACGGGTTGCTGCTCTTCTTCGCACCGGCCTTACGGCCGACTGCACAGAATTGGATATAAATGAAGAAGGTTTACTGGTACAGACCAGGCCAGCCTTTGGTGGAAACATAATGGCCTCTATATTATGTCCCCACGGTAGGCCTCAAATAGCCACAGTACGACCCAAGGTTATGAAAGCAGAACCTCTGGAACACCCTACGAATGGTTTGATTGAGCGTGTGGATCTGCCCGAAGAAATTTTCAGAACAAAGATTGAGGTCCTTGCAGAACATAAAGTCGAAGGACCATCGGCCAACCTTGTTGAGGCGGATGTTGTCGTTTCCGGCGGAAGAGGGCTTATGAAAAAAGACAATTTTGGAATGCTTTATGAGCTTGCTGAGCTTCTGAACGGCGCAGTAGGAGCAAGTAGGGGAGCTGTAGAAGCTGGTTATGCCGACTCTTCCCAGCAGGTTGGGCAAACTGGTCGCACGGTAGCCCCTGTACTATATATGGCTGTAGGGATATCAGGTGCTATACAACACGTGGTTGGTATGCAGGGATCACAGGTTATCGTGGCTATTAATAAGGACAAGGAAGCCCCCATTTTTGATGTATGTCACCTAGGAATTGTGGCTGACCTTTTTGAATTCGTACCTGCTTTCATTAAAAAGATAAAACAGGAACGAGGAGAAAAAGAGTGACTGAATTGCAGGGGAAGATAGCAGTAGTTACAGGAGCAAGTAGGGGAATTGGAAAAGCCATAGCTATTGAACTGGCCAAAGGTGGAGCTGATATAGTAATAAACTTCAAGTCGGATAAAAAGGGTGCTGAGGATACCGCCCAAAAAGTCATAGAGGCGGGTCAACAGGCCTTTCTTTATCCCTTTGATGTATCCAGCGCATCAGAAATCAAAACAGCCTTTAAAAAAATCCAAAAAGAACAGGGTCGGATAGATATACTTGTAAATAATGCCGGCATTACCAAAGATAACATTACTGTTCTGATGAAGCCAGAAGAGTGGGACATAGTTATAAAGACTAATCTTTCCAGCGTATACCTTTGCAGTCAGGCTGTAATCAAATCCATGCTTAAACATAAATGGGGGAGAATCATCAATATCACCTCGGTGGTTGGATTTATAGGAAACCCAGGCCAAAGTAACTATGCTGCTGCAAAAGCAGGGATTGTTGGATTCACTAAAACCCTTGCTCGAGAACTGGCATCAAGGAACATAACGGTTAACGCTGTGGCACCAGGATATATTGAAACAGATATGACAGCTGCACTTCCTGATGAAGCAAGAAAAAGCTTACTGGCTCAAATTCCAATGGGATATGTTGGAAAACCAGAAGATGTGGCTGCGGCTGTGCGATTTCTTGCTTCTGATAATGCTAGATACATAACGGGACAGGTCATACACGTAAATGGCGGAATGTATATGTAGAAGAGAGGGAATCTTATGGGCAATACAAACGACAGAAGAGTTGTTATCACAGGCCTCGGTCTTGTCACACCCCTTGGGATAGGAATTGAAACAAACTGGAACGCGCTTATTGAAGGTCGGTCTGGCATTGGACCAATTACCAAATTCGATGCAAGTGGCTTCGCCACGCAGTTTGCAGGGGAGGTAAACGATTTCAAACCGGAAGATTTTATTCCCAAAAAACAACTAAAAAACATGGACCCATTTTTGCAGTTTGTTCTTGCCGCTGCAAAAATGGCGTCTGAGGATTCATCGATAAAAATAGACAACGAGCTATCTACACGAGCCGGGGTCATTATCGGGTGCGGACTTGGCGGAATCTATACCTTTGAAGAATCACATAAAATCCTCCTCAACCGTGGGCCTCGTCGCATAAGCCCCTTTTTTGTGCCCATGATAATCGGAAATATGGCTCCCGGGTTGGTGTCAATTCAACAAAATGCCAAGGGACCAAACCTGTCAATTCAGACTGCCTGTGCAGCCGGCACACACGCTATCGGTCTGGCCTTCCATATGATAAGAGACGGATTAATTGATGTTGCCTTTACCGGAGGAGTCGAAGCAGCCGTATCCCCTATCTGTCTTGCTGGCTTCAACGCCATGAGAGCCCTCTCAACAAAAAACGATGCTCCCGAAAAGGCTTCTCGTCCTTTTGACAAAAATAGAGACGGTTTCGTTTTGGCAGAAGGCTCGGGTATAATGGTGCTTGAAACCTCGGAAAGAGCACTGGAGCGAGGTGCAAAAATTTACGCAGAAATCTGTGGCTTCGGCCTTTCTGGCGATGCATATCACATGACCGCTCCAGCCCCAGACGGAGAAGGAGCTGTCCGCTGTATGAAAATGGCCATTGATGACGCAAATATAACGCCTCAGGAAGTCGACTACATAAATGCACACGGAACATCAACGGATCTTAATGACAAATTTGAAACAATCGCCATTAAAACAGTTTTCGGGGAACATGCCTACAAGCTTGCTGTAAGCTCGACCAAATCCATGACGGGACACCTACTTGGAGGAGCAGGTGGCGTTGAAGGTGTTTATACTGCTCTAACCATTCATACCGGTATCATCCCGCCAACTATCAATTACGAAGAACCCGACCCGGAATGTGACCTCGATTATGTTCCAAACAAAGCGCGAAAAGCAGACGTAAAGGTGGCATTGTCCAATTCTTTTGGGTTTGGAGGAACAAATGCCACTATAGTTCTGCGAAAATGGGATAGCTAGGAGAATCACACAATGAAAATAGCTATAGGCTCTGACCATGCAGGGTTTGGTCTGAAAGAAACCATCAAAACATATTTGCAGGAAAATGGATTCGATGTGGATGATGTTGGAACACATTCAAGGGAATCGGTTGATTACCCTGATTTTGCCTTTAAAGTTGCTAAAAAAGTTGCTAGTGGAAATGTTGAAAGAGGAATTTTGATATGCGGTAGTGGAATAGGTATGGCAATGGCGGCTAACAGGATTAAAGGGGTTAGAGCCGTAAATGCTATGGAACCTTTCACCGCCAGGATGAGTCGGCGACATAACGATTCTAATGTCCTTTGCTTAGGTGAGCGTTTTATTGGGAAAGACATGGCTTTAGAAATTTTAAAGGTCTGGCTAAAGGAAACCTTTGAAGGGGGTAGGCACTCCCGACGTCTGATTATGCTGGATGCATCAAACAAAAATTCTTTGTAAAGGATTAAGAAACATGGGGTCACTTCATACTATAGATCCGGAAATTTATAAAGTCATTCAACTGGAAGAACAAAGACAAAGAAGCAAGCTTGAACTCATCGCATCAGAAAATTTCGTTAGCAGTGCAATTCGAGAAGTACAGGGATCTATTTTAACCAACAAGTATGCAGAAGGCTACCCGGGCAGGCGCTACTATGGTGGATGTGAATTTGTCGATATGGCGGAAACCCTGGCCATAGAAAGAGCCAAAAAGCTCTTTGATGCGGAATACGCAAATGTTCAACCCCATTCCGGTTCCCAAGCGAATATGGTTGTATATTTTGCCTTTTTAAAGCCGGGTGACACCATAATGGGTATGGACCTCAGTCAAGGTGGACATTTGACTCATGGGAGCCCTGTTAGCTTTTCCGGTAGATTATTCAAGGTTGTTTCTTACGGAGTGCGGAAAGATACGGAAACTATAGACTACGACGCTGTGAGAGATCTGGCCATCAAACACCGCCCCAAGCTTATTATTGCCGGCGCTAGTGCCTATCCAAGAACAATTGATTTTGAAAAATTCAGGCAAATCTGTAACGAAATCGACGCTTATCTTATGGTCGATATGGCTCATATAGCTGGTCTGGTTAGTGCAGGCATCCACCCAAATCCAATTTACAGTGCCGATTTTGTGACTTCTACCACTCATAAAACTTTACGCGGTCCGAGAGGAGGCCTGATTCTATCCCACAATCGTTATGCAAAACAGCTTGATAGTCATCTTTTTCCGGGCGTTCAGGGAGGCCCCTTAATGCACGTCATAGCCGCTAAAGCGGTAGCCTTTAAAGAAGCACTGGAGCCTGCCTTCAAGGAATATCAGGCAAATATTGTCGCAAATAGTAAGGCACTGGCGGAAGCCCTTAAAGAAAAAGGCTACAGATTGGTATCAGGTGGAACAGATAATCACCTAATGTTAATTGATCTAAGAAATAAAGAAATCACTGGAAAAGAAGCCGAAATAACATTGGACAAAGCCGGCATTACCGCTAACAAGAACGCTATACCTTTTGACCCTCAAAAACCTAACATTACCAGCGGTATAAGACTGGGAACTCCCGCTGTTACTACCCGAGGAATGGGACCGGAGGAAATGAAACAAATCGCAAATTTTATTGATAAAGCTTTAAATAACAAAAATGACGAAAATAAACTGGCCATCATTCGAGAAGAAGTTAGAGAGTTCTGCGAGGCTTTTCCCTTGCATTTTTCCGTTTTGGGAGAAAAAGAATAGATGAAAGCTGAACAGCGAGACGAGCTGTTCATGCGGGAAGCCCTGAAACTGGCTCGTAAGGGTCTAGGCCACACCAGCCCGAACCCTGTTGTAGGTTCTGTTATAATCAAAGACGGAAAAATTGTTGGAAAGGGATACCATCAAGGTCCAGGAAAGCCCCACGCTGAAATAAACGCCATAAGAGACGCAGGTGAACTTGCTCGGGATGGAGAGCTTTACGTCACTCTTGAGCCATGTAACCATTACGGAAGGACACCACCATGCACAAAAGCAATTATTGATGCCGGTGTTCGACGAGTTGTTGTTGGTATGAGAGATCCTAACCCTCATGTCACCGGTGGAGGATGTGAATACCTTCGAAGTAAGAATATTGAGGTTGTAGAGGGTATCCTTGAAAGAGAATGCCGTTTAATTAACCAGCCCTTTATAAAGCACACAACTACAGGAATTCCTTATGTAACATTAAAAGCAGCCTTAACCTTAGATGGACGTCTCGCTACCAGAACGGGTCATTCAAAATGGATTACAAACAGCGCTTCCCGTAAGTATGTTCATAGGTTGAGATTTCTTTCAGACAGCGTTTGTGTAGGTATCGGTACTGTCATTGCTGATGACCCTACTCTTAATATCAGGCTATACACAAAAGGAAAAAACAAAAAAATAACTAGAATAGTCCTTGATAGGTTTTTACGCATTTCCGAAAACTCCAGGCTGGTTAAAACCGCAACTGTATATCCTCTTTGGATATTTCACGGTGCTAAAGTCGACGCAGAAAAGAAAAAAACATTGCAAGATAAAGGGGCACATCTCGTTGAAGTCAACGCTCATGAAGGTAAACTAATATTAAAAGAAATTCTTTCATCCCTTGGAAATAGTTCTATAAACTCTATTTTGGTAGAGGGAGGCTCGAGGGTTTTTGGATCTTTTCTGGAAAATGAATTGGTCGATGAAGTGTTTATATTTTTTGCCCCAAAGATTTTAGGCGACGAAAAAGGTTACCCTTTAATAAGAGGCGGGAGAAAGTGTGAATTTATGACAGATGCCTTAACACTGCACGACATTAAAATGAGAAAATTTGCCCCTTTGATCAACAATGACCACGTTAAGGATCCGGATATAATGATAAACGGTCGTTTACGTAAGGAGCTGTATTGAAAACAAAAGCAAAGATGTCCAGGTAAATTGATGCATTTAACGGAAATTTAGCAAACACACTGGATGTAAAAAAACCGTGATGTGACGCTTCTTCATATGTTAAATATATATCGCGAATCCGCTTTTTAATTATGCAATAGGATCGGCATGAGTTATTCTAAAGTAACATTTTTTGAGATTTAAACCACTCGATAAGAGGGCAACGGAGTGTTTACAGGACTCGTTGAAGGCATAGGAAT
>JALXAE010000183.1 GCA_026992355.1 Syntrophobacterales bacterium
CTAACTGCTTCGTTATCGCCGCCGTCAACGTCGTCTTACCATGATCTATATGCCCTATCGTACCTACATTCACATGCGGCTTCGTCCGCTCAAACTTCTTCTTGCTCATCGCTGTCTCCTTCCCCTGTGAACTTTTTTAAGCTCTCTGGCTCTCCAGCAGACAAACATTTTTTATTCTTAGGCGACGGAGCAGGAAGGGCAAGCAAGGGCAAGCAAACTTATCAAAAGGATACCATTTCCAAGACAAAAAAAATGGAGCCCACGACCGGGCTCGAACCGGTGAACCTCTTCCTTACCAAGGAAGTGCTCTACCTCCTGAGCTACGTGGGCTTACAAAAACTCCAAAAAATGCTATTGCCCATGTAGTCCCGACAATGGCTCGCTTACCCGGCTGCCACCGTCTCCTACATGCCTTTTATTGTCTGGTGGAGAGGGGAGGATTCGAACCTCCGAAGGCATACGCCGGCAGATTTACAGTCTGCTCCCTTTGGCCACTCGGGAACCTCTCCACTCATTGCAAGCCTACATTCTCTATCACGTTTTTTCAAAAAAGCAAGCATTTTTTGGAGCTGGCGATGGGACTCGAACCCGCAACCTGCTGATTACAAATCAGCTGCTCTACCGATTGAGCTACGCCAGCTCCTTTTTTGCGCCCTTTATATAATCTCTGTCAGGTGAAATTGCAAGCCCTATGTTCACTTTTCAGTAGTAATTCTTACCACTATTTAACTTTATACTTGCAAACAGCACTATTCTGAGCTAAAAGCTTTTGCGAAGGTTTTCTCATGAGGTTTCCTACTTCGTACATCGAGTGGCTCATGGAAAGGTATAGAACTCCGCTTTACATGTCCCTTCTGGTTGAGCTTGTGATAACGTCATAGAGTGTGTTTTTTCACAAACACGTAGCATCGAAAGATTTTACCCATGCTTGTTAAAGATTGGATGTCAACGGAAATTATATGGGTAGATGAGTCGGCTTCAATCCAAGAAGCTCTCAAATTGATGAAAAGCCACGGAATACGTCATCTGCCTGTACGGAATGAAGAGGGCAAATTGACTGGTTGGATAACCGACTCAGACCTACGGGGAGTATTGATTGCATCGATGCTGGAAGAGATAAATGTTAAAGACGTAATGATAGTTAATCCAATCTCCATAAATCCATCGGATCATCTTGAAGATGCTGCAAGGATCATGGTGGAGCAAAAAATTGGAGGACTGCCAGTTATTGAAAAGGACCACCTGGTGGGCGTTATAACTGTTATAGATGTTTTAAAGGCCTTCCTGGCTATGTTTGGAGCCCTGGAAAAAACCGTACGAATAGACTTCACACTACCTGAGTCCATTCGAACAGATCTATCTAAGTTGGCATCTATCGTAGAAGCAGCAGGCGGTAGAATCAAGAGCGTCTGCAAATTCTACGGTAACCAGTATTCAATCCATCTGGAAGAAGGAAACACGTCTAAAATTACTGAAGTGTTAAAAAAACAGGGGGTCATCGTTGAACAATAGTAATCAGTGTTCAAAGGCAATGTGCAAAATCGAAAGGAGGTGATCTGAGAAAGAATTTCGATAGCTTTTCAACTCAATTATCTTTTGTCAACTTCAATTATTGAAGAGGAGGGAGTACCTATGAGCAAGATTCCCGAAAATTATCTGCCCCCAAGGGATATGTGGCCGGAGTACACAACGCCAGACGAATTCAAGGACATGCCAGAGCAATTAAACATAGCCCAGGAGTTCCTGGATCGTCATGTTGCCGAAGGCAGGGGAGATAACCTCGCCATATGTTTTATGGATCAGCGCATCACGTACGGTGAGCTTCAGAAAACGGTCAATAAATTTGCCAATGCTCTAAAGGAAATGGGCATTGAGGCTCAGGACAGGGTTGGTCTTCGAGTGGTCAACACTCCTCAGGCTATCGCTGCGATATACGGTCTTTTCAAAATCGGCGCCATTCCCGTACCAACCTCACCACTGTGGTCCAAAGAAGAGGTTGCCTTTGTTGCCAACAATGCTGAAATGAAGGCTTTTATTGTCAACCAGCCCCTCATGGGTGAGGTTGAAAAGGCAAAAGATAGTTTTGCCCAGGAGACTCAAATTATAGTTGTAGGAGGAGATCCGGCCGAGGTTGAATCCAAAGGTTACAAATCCTTTGAGAAGATGCTGGAAACCCAGTCAGATTCCTGTGATCCAATTATGGTCAGCAAAGATGATATTGGAGTTATACTCTATACCTCTGGAACAACCGGACCGCCAAAGGGATGTGTGCACTTCGTCCGTGAAATTTACATGGAATCCCATATTGTTGGGAAATATGTATGGAAGCTAACCCCGGAAGATGTGCTCGGCGGTTCAGCACCTGTGTCCTTTGCCGCTGGTTTTGGAACCTTTGGTTTGATACCCTTTGCTAAAGGCGCAGCTATAAGCCTCCTTCCGAAGTTTTCACCTCAGGACATGCTTGAACTCTTCGAAAAACATGGGATTACTGTTGCCACCGGTCTACCTACTGCATACAGAGCCCTAATGAAATTCCCTGACTTTAAAAAATATGATCTCAGCAAAGTAAGAATGTTCACTTCAGGAGGCGATGCCCTTGGTGTAGAGACATACAAAGCATGGCTTGAACTTACAGGTAAACCCATTTGGGAAGGCCTTGGCGGTACCGAAATGTTACACCTCGTAACTTCCAATACCATGGGAGATGAACCCGTTCCAGGATCAATCGGAAAACCTCTTCCTGGATTCGAGGTACAGGTGATAACTCCAGAGGGTAATCTCGCAAAACCTGGAGAAGTGGGCAGCTTCTGTGTCAAGGGTCCCACAGGAACCGTTTACTGGAAACCTTATGCAGACGGAGAAAGGCTCTTAAAATCCCAACAAAAGGGTGTGAAGGACGGTTGGAACCTCTTGGGCGACGCTGTCTATCAAGACGAAAATGGATATCTCTTCTTTGTTGCCCGTGAAGATGATATGATTAAAAGCTCTGGCTACAGAATCAGCCCTGCTGAGGTTGAAGAGGTCATTGCCAAACATGAAGCCGTTGCCGATGTGGGAGTTGTTGGAATACCGGATCCAGAGAAGGGCCAGATAACCAAGGCTTGTATAGTTCTTAAGCCCGGCTATGAACCGTCAGAAAAAATGAAAGAAGATATTCTCAACTTCTGTCGTGAACATATAGCAATTTATAAGCTCCCAAGAGTAATCGAGTTCATGGAAGCTCTGCCTCGTACTCCAACCGGGAAGCTTCTCAGGAGGAAACTCAGACAGTAGTTTTGCTTTCAACTGACATGTAACCTCCTGGTATAGCTTTTATGGATGACTCCACAACATATATTATGTTATAGTTGTGGAGTCATCTTTTGTTATTCTGTTATCTGTAGCCGCACAAAACCAGGAGGGAATAAAATGAGTTGGAAGGTCACGGTTATTTGCGAAAATTCGGTAGCCCGTCCAGGGTTGCTAGGTGAACATGGTTTTGCAGCATACATTGAAACTCCTGACAGGACCCTTCTTTTTGACACCGGCCAGGGGTTCTCATTAATCCACAATGCTTTAAGACTTCAAACGGATCTTAAACAAGTAGATTCTGTTGTTCTCAGCCATGGCCATTTCGATCACACAGGAGGGCTCATAAGCTTTCTTGGTGTTCACGGACCCTGTAATATAGTAGCTCACTCTGACGTCCTGACAGAGCGTTTCAGATTTATGCCTGTTGGTAGAGAAGAAAAACCAGTTTCTATAGGGATTCCCTGGTATCCATCCTATGTTATGTCCAGAGGAGGAAGGTTTGAGTGGAAGAAAGAATGGAGTGAAGTTGCCCCTGGAGTTTATATAACGGGTGAGGTTCCTAGAAAAACATCTTTCGAAAAAGGGGACCCTAAATTTGCTGTTAAGAAAAATGGGGAACTTGTACCCGATCCGTTCTTGGATGACTATTCCATGATTCTTGACACTCCCAGGGGGTTGGTTGTCATCTTAGGGTGTGCCCACGCTGGAATTATCAACATTCTCAATTGGGTTAAGGAAAAAACTGGTCGAAGCAAAATCTATGCAGTACTAGGTGGAACTCACCTGGGATTTTCGTCGGAAGAACAATTAACTAATACTATTGAAGCCCTTAAGGATTTCTCCATCGAGAAACTTGCGGTTAGTCATTGTACGGGCCAGAAACCGATCGCGCGTCTTGCTTCAGAGTTCGGGGAAAACTTTGATTTTGCTCCTGTTGGATACCAGATAGAAATTTAGGAGAGAAAAATCAATGAAAGGCGGCCATTTTCTTGTTGTTCTGCTGAGTCTCGTGTCTATTTGCACTTCCACTGTATCGGCTAGCAAAAAGGTTGTTGTAAAAATAGGTGCAATAAATCCTTTATCCGGCAAGCTGGCAGCTCATGGAATTGAAATAGACGAGGGAATACAGGTCGCTGTGGACGAATTCAACAAGGCAAATGGCGATATATTGGAAGTTAAGTTACTCCGGCGAGATGATCACAGTAGACCGGATGCTGCCATTAACCAGGCTAAACAGTTGATCGTAAAAGACGGGGTTGTGGCACTCACAGGAGGATATGTTGATAGTCTGGTCGGGGCAATAGGTGCTGTAGCCAGGAAACACCGGGTTCCCTATGTCGCCTCGGCCAGTTTGCAAAGAAGGTTGACTCTGAATCCAAGCATTTACTTTTCCAGAATATCCAACATGGATGGTATAACTAATCCAGTGATAGAATTCATAACAAAAAAAATCCATCCAAAACGGCTGGCTATAATACATGCGTCAACACCAGGGGCTACTGAGTTTTCAAAAATTATCAAAAACCGTCTGGAAAAAGCAGGCATCCACATTCCCTTTTATGAAAAGGTTCGCCCTGGTACTCCTGATTTCTCAAGTTTCCTTTTGAAATGTAAAAATGAACAGATTGATTTCGTTGTAGCGGCAATTTTTTATGCTGATCATCTAGTTCTGGTAAGGCAAATTCGCGATATGGAGGTTCCGATACATGGATATTTAGGACCGTGGGGTATAGCATACAGCAGCTTTTTAAAACAAATGCAAAACAAAGCTAATGGCTTATTCGGGCTTT
>JALXAE010000184.1 GCA_026992355.1 Syntrophobacterales bacterium
TGAATCTCATAAAAAGGCTTTCCACATCTTACAATACACTCTTCCAGGTTTTTTTCTGCACTTTCAATGCTATTTAAATAAAACTGCAGCTTGTCAATTACGTGGTCTATTTGATTCTTACCAAGCTGAAGACCTTTTAAGTGATTTACAATCTGTTCCTTATTTTCCTGGATCGCGCTTTTTAGTTTCAATTGTTCAGATTCGGAAAGATCGGCCGACAACAATTCAAGCTGCATGTCTCTGTTTTTCTTATCGAGAACTTCTACTTCACTTAATATAGAAATAACTCTTTGAGTTAGCTCTTCTTTTTCCTCATCGGTCAAATCTTCATCCAGGCCTCTTAGAACATCAGTTATGTCCAGCTTTCTTTCTTCTAGCCTCTCTTTTATGGACAATATCTCCTTAACACCAATAGAAGATTCCATTATTGCATTGAAAACCTCGCGCTCCCCCGCCTCAATTCTTTTAGCAATTTCAACTTCTTCTTCACGACTGAGAAGAGCTACCTGCCCCATTTCTCTCAAATACATCCGCACTGGATCTGCTACTCGACCAGACGTGTCATCGTATGAGTCTGACTCTACTTCGTCCGTATCTTCCTCTTCAGTTGCGGCAGAAACTCCGGTGCGAGCCTTTATGATTGCAGCTTCATCTTCAGAATCTACAATTTCAATGTCCATCTCATCAAATATCATCAACATATCATCAAGTTTATCAGGCGAAACGGCGCCTTCAGGCAGAGCTTCATTAAGCTCATCATAAGTAAGGTAACCCTTCTCTTTACCGCGGGAAATCAGCTCTTTGAGTTCTTCAATTTGAACCTGCTTTTTATTTTCCTTTTTCTTGTTTTTTGATCCTGTGCTCATGGGTTTTCTCTCTCCCCCTCTTTATTTTTTAGTCAGCCCCGATGGCTTTCAATTGACTCAGCAAGATTTTGACAGAATCAAGATCTCCCTTTTTCTCCGCTTCACATAGCTGTTGTTTTATCCGTTGCCTGCTCAGTACCTTACTTTTCTTCCGAAAGGCAGCAACATAGTCATCCAGAAAAACCTCCGCTACCTTTTCATCCGGATACTTATCCTCTTCAACACTAAAACGAGCCATGATTTCCTTTGCAGCATTGTCGTCAATCCGATCGTAGATCTCCCGAATATCTACATCACTGTCCGGATTGTCTTTCCACCTATGGTACAGGGCAGAAATCACAAGAGCCAGCGGTTTAGTCATATGCTCAACCATCTCTTCAAACATCCCTTCCACTTTAGACAAAAAATGTGGATACCGAAGAAAAATTCGCACCAGTTCTTCTTCCGGAGAGCCCGAAACCAAATGAGACAATCTCGAAATCGTCTTTTTTTTACCACTAGAAAATCTGGTCTTCCGACTCCATACCTGGAATTGATCAACCACAGCCTCAGAGGGAACCTTCAGTTTCTCGGAAATTAACTCCACATATTCACGGAAAACCAGCGGATCAGTTATTTCTTTAAAGACGGGATACAGCTCGGAGAGCACCTGCAGCTTTCCAGTATCAGTCCCATCCCAATCCTTCACGTACTCGTCAATGACAAAGCGAGCCAGATCGAGTCGCTCTTCAACCAGATCTTCGAATTCTTCAATACCTTTTTCTCTTAAAAAGTCATCAGGGTCCATTCCTTCCGGTAAAGGAACACAGGTCGCTTTCAGACCCTCCTTAAGCAAAAAAGGAAATATCCTGGCCATCGCCTTTCGACCGGCAAGGTCTCCATCGTACACTAAAATCACTTCATCCGCTAACCTGCGTAACAAACGTGCTTGCTGAACAGTAAAGGCGGTTCCGAGTGTTGCGACAACTCTATACTCACCGCTTCTATGGAACGCCAGGGCATCCATATATCCTTCAACAAGATAAACAAAACCGGATTTTCCAGCTTTCCTACAGGCATCCAAAGCAATATCGTATTGGTACAAAAGGCTTCGCTTTTTATAGATCGGAGTTTCGGGACTATTAAGATATTTGGGTTCAGAATTATCAAGGCTTCTACCGCCGAAAGCAACCGTAGCACCCCGTGCATCACGTATCGGAAAAATTACCCTATTTCTAAACCTGTCGAATATTGATCCTCTGGATGAAACAGAAAACAAACCAACCACCTTAGCATTTTCTATATCAACACTATTAGCCAGGAAGTGTCGGTATAGAGCGTCCCATTCATCAGGAGCATAGCCCAGCTTTTGCCTCTTAATTATATCCTCATTTATCCCACGACGGATTAGATAATCCAAAGCAAGTTTGCCCTTTGCATCATACAAAAGAAGTTCATGATAAAAGGTTTCTGCCTGTCGAATCAGATCAAAATATAGTTTGAGTAACTGACCGTCCTGCGAGTCTCCGTGTCTTAAATCATCAATTGGTACATTGTACCTATCGGCGAGATATTTCACCGCATCCAAAAAATTAAGCCCCCGGATTTTCATAACAAAAGCGATAGCATCCCCTCCGGAACCACAACCAAAACAATAAAAAAACTGCTCATCTGGATTTACAAAAAAAGAAGGGGTTTTTTCGGCATGAAAGGGACATAAACCCGAATATCTACGCCCCGACCGGCGAAGTGAAACAAATTCTGACACAACATCAACGATATCAACAGACTCTTTTATTCTTTCTACAAGATCACGGCGGCCTAAGCTTGCCAACCTGTTATTCCCCTCCCACCACCAAAAATCAAAAAGACAAAAGACCTTTATTTGTAACTACAGCGAATAAAAAAGTCTATAGTTGCAATATCCGAACCTTTTCTAAATATTTCGTGTTTCATAGATTGCTTTTGCTTGTTCCAAAAAAAACCAAACAGCCCCTTTCAGACCTCTAAAATCCCTATCCACCTTCTCTGATCATCAATAACGGCCATGAGATATTTTTTAATGCTTAATTACCCGTAAGCTTTGAGCGAACCAATTCATTAACTCGTTTTCCGTCGGCTCTTCCTGCAACCTTGGGCATAATTGCTTTCATCACTTTTCCAATATCTTTTACAGTCTTGGCCCCCACTTCCTTTATACACTGTTCTACAAGCTGAACTAGCTCATTCTCGTCGAGGGCTCGAGGTAAAAATTGCTCTAATATTTTTATTTCCGCTTTTTCCTTTTGAGCCAGATCATCGCGTCCACCCTTTTCAAACTGCTCCACAGAATCTCTTCTTTGTTTAACCTGAGAGGACAACACCTTAAGAATGTCCTGCTCTGACAATTTCTTTTTTAATTCTTTCTCCTTATTCTTAATAGCTGTTAGCACGCCTCTGAGTGCATTTTTGGCAATTTCATCCTTGTTACGAATAGCCTCTTTTAATGCTTGATCTATTCTTTCCTTCAAGCTCACGACTAATTCCTCCGTTCCATTTTTTCTGTCGTGGCAGCAATTTCCAGGGCTTTCTTAAAATCCACACTTCCAGAATACAAAGCCCTACCTATTATTACTCCATCAAGGCCTTTTTCCTCTAAATGTCGTAGTTTGATAACATCTTCAATTGATCCAACACCGCCTGAAGCAACAACCGGATTCCTGGATTTTTCTACCAGCAGTCTCGTACCTTCAAAATTAATTCCCCTCTGAGTCCCATCTCTTGAAATATCAGTATAAATTATAGCCCCTATCGGCAGATTGTCCCACTTTTCAACAATGTCCATAGCACTGACATTCGTACTTTCTTTCCATCCCTTAATAGCCACCATCCCTTCCCTGGCATCAATGGCCAACCCAATTCTTTTAGGAAATTTTTCACAAACAGAAACAAACCAATCTGGTTTTCTGAGGGCCATGGTGCCTATAATCACCCGTGCCACGCCGGATGATAAATAAAACTCAACGTCATCACTGTTTCTTATTCCTCCGCCAACCTGAATTGGGATGCCCACGGAGTTGGCAATTTTTACAACAAGTTCTTTCTGAATTGGCTCTCCTTCAAAAGCTCCGTCCAAATCCACAACATGGAGCCACTCCGCCCCCATAGTCTCCCAACGCTTAGCCACAATTACAGGATCTTCGTGGTAAATCGTTTCCTTTTCAGGGTCACCCTGGTACAGCCTAACGCATCTTCCTTTTCTAAGATCAATAGCAGGGTAAATGATCATAACTTTATCGCTTTCCTTTCTCTATTTTTTGACAAACCTTCTAAGAAAGCTCGGTGGTTTAACTGGTTTTTTCTGTTCATTTACACATACATGAACAGTAAAGCCTTCAGCAACCAGCTCAAGATCCCCACCAGAATCTTTATAAAGCTTATAATCAAACCTCAGCCTGGCAGGACTCGGGAAAGTAAGGTCTGTAAAAATCTTCAATACATCATCATAAAAAACGGGTTTTTTATAACTACAATATGCCTCGACCACCGGCAGAAAGTAACCATCACTTTCCATTTCTCTGTAGCTTTTACCATGCTGCCTGAACCATTCACATCTTCCCGCTTCAAACCATTTCATGTAATTGCCATAATAAGCCTGTCCCATTTTATCCGTATCCGCGTACAAAACCCTTACCGTGGCCGAAAATCGTCTATCTACCATGTCTAAATGCACCAGCGGTTTTAAAAACTAGGTCGAACATCCGGTAAAATATCTGAAAAGTTCCTCGCCCGAAAAAAACTTCAACCCACTGGTCGAAGCGTCCTTTTCACAAAATCTGTATTTTACCCTCTGTTTTTCGTGACGAAGTTCTCTAGAAAGATCCCTTACAATCAGAAAAGGAACCGGTTCTGCCACATGGGTTCTCACACTTATTGGAGTCAAATGATCAGTAACGATCATAAGATCTACTACATCAAATTCCTTCAAGGCATCGACCAGAGGTCCAACAACAAATTCATCAAAAGCTTCTATAGCCTGAATTTTCTTTATGACATCGCCTTCATGACTTGCTTCATCTGGTGCCTCAATGTGAACGTAAGCAACATCAAGCCTTCTAAGCCCATCTATTGCAGCCTTTACCTTTCCAGCATAGTTTGTGTCCAGATACCCTGTAGCCCCCGGAACATTTGGTATCTCAAAACCCGCGAAAACACCTATCCCTTTTAGCAAATCCACTGCACTAATCATAAC
>JALXAE010000185.1 GCA_026992355.1 Syntrophobacterales bacterium
TAATATATTTAATGCGGAGATTCAATTGTCCGAAACGTATTAATGGGAGGATATGTCAATGCCCTCGACTAAAGGAAAAAAGAAAGAGGCGGTAGTTACGAAAAAACCTGCTCCTAATCCGGTTAAATGTAAAGAAGGGAAGGGGGTTAGGAATTTTGATTGCCCCTATTATGATGATTGTTTGGACAAAGCTGCTAGAGGTATGTGGCCTGGTTTTACTTGCGCAGAGTGTGAAAATTACGAAGAGTGAGGTATTACTATGGCCATATATAAGGCTGGTCTTATAGCCGTTTCAGGTATGAAGGAAGCCGCAAAACGGTTGGAGATTTCATCTCACAATATTGCAAATGCTTCTACCAATGGTTTTAAGGCTACTGAAATGCGTTCTGCCGATGTGGTTTCAAATAATCAGGGTGCGGGGGTCGGTACCCTCGCCGTCTATCATTCAACCGAATTTGGACCATTAATATCTACCGGTAGAACCACTAATGTGGCCATTTCTGGGAATGGTTATTTTGTTGTGCAGGACGAAAATGGAAGGTTGTATTATACTCGAAATGGTTCATTTCATAAAAATGCACAGGGTTATCTTGTAAATGATAGTGGATATCGTGTTGTAAATGCTGCTGGTGTTCCTATTCCGCAAATTCCGGACAATTACACTCAATTGCAAATTGGTAGTGATGGGAAAATCTGGGCTATTGATGGAGATGGACGCCTCGTTGAACTTGGTCCAGATTATACAATTGGCATTGCAATGATTCAGAATGAACAGGCTATTCAACAACAGGGGCAGACTTTATACACCCCGAGTGTGGATGAACCAACACCGGATATAGATGCTCCAGGAATTGGAGGGCGAGGAACGCTGTTAGCGGGTTTTGTCGAAGGATCCAATGTGGATATTGCTGAGGAAATGGTGAATACTCTTTTGGCAAAAAGAATGTATGAAGCCAATGTTAAGGTTGTCGAGACATCCAGCAAGATGATGGAATCCCTTTTAGACATTAAGACATAAGTATTTTTGCGTGACCTTGGGGGTTAATTTTTTAATCTTCAATCTTTTGTTCATTCTTGAGAGAGTTTCACGGATTTTCGTGATTCTCATTTGCCGATATGTGGGCGTCTTTTGTAACGGGTGTGATGCTTAGTTAAAAGAACAAATCTTCTGGCTGGAAGATAGAACCTGCCCAACCACACGCCATCTCGAAAGTGAATTTTTCATGGGTAAACCTGAACGGGTTTGCTGCCCCTGATAGCTATTATCTTATAGGCTCGTTTTATTGAGCCATCTGGCCTAATTTGGGATATCCCCGTAATGCTTCCTGTGAACTGGAAGCCTTTCGTTGCTTCAATCATGTTGCGTCGGGTAATCTGTCCAGGCATGAGACTTTCCCTTATGGCCAAAATTAAGCGTGTTGTGTCGTAGCCTTGAGCTTCGAGGTAACCCGGCCAGGTGTTATAAACAGCATGAAATTTTGATCTAAATCTTATCGTTTCTGGGTCTTCAGATTGTACAAAATAGGGTGTAGCGTAATAAGAGCCGTCCATGTATCCATTGCTTAGTGGGCCAAGTTTAGGATTTTCCCAGAGGTTCGTTCCTAATAGAGGTACCCCAACAATGTTGTAATATAGAAGTTGAGGAGCAAGTAACGTAACGGTTTTTACTTCATCAGGTACGAATATTGCCTCAAAAGGTACGGATATGCTTACCTTCTTTGATGGGGCTCTAGGTAGAAGCCTTTTTATTACCGATTTAAAATCAGTAGTTCCCGGGGCATAGCCGGTACTGGAGATTATGTTCCCACCAAGTTGGGAAGATGTAGATTCAAAATATTCCTTTGCTTTCCTGCCATATGAGTCTTCTGGAAACAGTATAGCAAGATTTTTGAAACCCAAGTCTTGTATTGCGTATCGTGCAATGGTTTCAACAATGTCGGATGTGGCAGGCATTACCCTAAGGTGAAATGGCATATTGGCTGTTCTGACTGTATCTCCCGAAAATGCAGCCATGAGAAGAGATCCAGTATCTGATTGGCTTAGTAAAGCATTCAAACTGGACTTTCCCAATGGTCCCAAAATCGCAAGCACTTTATATTCGTGGACCATATTCTTGTATGCCTTTAATGCTAAAGCTGGATCTCCGGAGGTGTTTTCTACAATTAGTTTGATATTGTCTTTTGGGTGCCCATTGTTCCATTCTGACACGGCGAGTGTTACCCCTCGGAGTATCTTTCGGCCATACTCTCCATAACGTCCATCAAGGGGGATTATAAGACCCAGCGCGTAAATGTCGGCAGGCTCCTCAACTGTTTCAACATAGCTAGTTCCTTTGACTTTTCTCAACAATTTTTTAACAGTTGCCTGGAGCGGATGATTTGGATTTAGTGAACGATGGAGAAACTCAAGCCTTTTTCTGGCTTCCTCTTCCTTTCCCCTGTTAATTTCCTTGAGCGCTATAACACAATGCAAAAAGGATCTGAGATTGCCGGATAGCTTTGTTTGCATTAAACTTTGGAGGGTTTTTTGCGTCAGGGTGTTTGCAGAAACTTTGATTGCTTCAAAATAATCAAATTTTTGCTGTCCCAGTGACAAACTAATAAAACTTTCCAGGTGTTTTATAGAGTCTTTAACCTTGCCAATACCACTATAGGCGAGTCCCAGATAAAGTTCCTTTTCTGGGGTGTCTGGCGTTATTGACCGCATTTGTATCACCTGGAAAAAATTCCTTAGAATAACGTTAGCTTTCATGGTGAGCATGCGTGTATTTTGTATTTCTCTCCATTGGGGGTAGGTTTTTGTAATGTAAGAACAATAGGCAAGAACATCCTGCCACCGCTCTAACCTGGCCAAGATATTGGCAACTTGCATCAGAGATTGAGGTGCTATGGCGTTGTCTTCAAATTGAGCAGCTATTTGTCTGTATCGGTTGATGGCTTCTATATAAAGTTTTTTCTGCTCCAGGTTTTTTGCTTCTTGCCACATTTCTAGGGCTTTTGGTGGTGGAGGAGCATGAAATATTTCTGGAGCAACTTTGTCCGGTGAGGTTACCGTCATTGTTGATGTGCAGGACAAACACGTTGTTATCATTAGTAAAATCAGCCAGACATTTCTTTTCATGGACTGTTCTCCATCATGCGGTTTTCTGAATTTATCGCCATGTAAATAAAAGTAAAATTGACAATTAAACTAAATTTAGGCTATCAGGTGTCTTGTGATTTTATAAACTTTTAGCGATGACCCTCCAATAATAAGGTTTAAATGTCAAAAATAGTCGAGATAAAAGCCATGAAGAACTCAAAGGTATTTTCTCCTTTTGTAGTAGCCCTCGTTTTTTTTACATTTAACGCCTTTTCATTTTCAACTGTTAATTTGGCATTTGCTTATAAAATTACCAGATCTATAGGGTTTCCCTGGAATGGACGTCTGGAAAACGGAGTTCCATTTCCCAGGATGTTTAGTGGTTATGTATTAAGGTCTAAAGAGCACACTTACACAACTCCCGAACTGATTGGTGCTCTTTTGGACGCAATTCAGGGAGTAAGAAGGGATTATCCTAACACCTGCGATCTGTACATTGGGGATTTTTCAAAGCCGAGGGGAGGGCCTTGGTATCCTAAGCACAGATCGCATCAAAATGGTCGTGATGTGGATTTAGGCATGTATGCTAAAGGCAATAGACAGCTTCATAGCTTTATTCCAATGAGCGGAGCTAACCTTGACGTATCCAAAACCTGGTGCCTTATAAAGAACCTGTTGGCGACAGGAATGGTAGAAAAAATCTTTGTAGACAAATCCATACAGAAGCTTTTGTATAAATATGCCCTTTCTCAGGGATACGACAGACAATACCTGGATCGGCTATTTTATAATGTCCGACACCGTTATTCCCGTGCCATAATACGGCATGTAAGGGGACATAGAGATCATATGCACGTAAGATTTCATGCTCCGTGGTCGGAGCTTGCTGGCCGTCATCTCAGATTGTCTGATAAGGAAACAAGAGTAATAGCTTTAGCGCAACAAAACTTTTTACCCAAGCGGGTCCTTGTTTATGTTGACGATCCCACTCCTCTGGAAGACTTCAGCAGGCAGCTCGGGGTTTCACTGAAAGACCTGAAGAGATGGAACAACTTAAATAACCTAGATAATGTATATCCAGGAATGGCAATAGTCTTTTATAGGAAGAATTTTGAAGTAGATGCTATGAAAGTTGCCATGACTTTGAATACCGATCTGTTTAATTCACCCATTTCTTCAGAGCTTGCTATGCTCCATAAAAATGTTGTGCTGGACATTCTTCCTCCGAAAAATTCAGAAACCGTTGTTGTTAAGCGTGCTGTGCGCTGGAAGATTCCAAAGGCAAGATTGTACCGAGTTCGAAAGGGAGACACCCTTTATGGAATAGCTCGGCGATTTGGAATATCCGTAAGCATGCTAATGAAAGACAATAGAATATCTTCTGCAAAACCAATTATAAAACCAGGTCAAATTTTGAAGATAAGAAAATTCCGCCATAGGCGAAGTACGGCAATAACTAGAGCCAAGGTTTACAAAATTAAGCCGGGAGACACTCTTTGGCATATAGCCAGGCGTTTTAACACACATGTAGCCAAGATTATGCGCATTAACGGTCTCAGGCACAACAGTATCTTAAAACCTGGTATGACATTGCGGATTCCGCAATAACCTCATCATTCGATGTTTTTTTCGGACCAACACAATGGGATAGTGCAAAATATGTTTATATTGCTTTCATGGATTTTAATGGTTGATGCTAATTTTTAGAGAGTTTTATTTTTAAAAGCGGATTTGCGGCTAATTGGTAGAGAAATATTAAAATCGCTTGTTCCGTCAATCTTTTTGATAGCTAGGGTAATAGAATGAACTTTGAATAAAAAGGAATAAGATCAAAATAAGAGGGGGCGTGTCTGTGAGACACGCCCCCGTCTATTTTATTAAGGAATCCTCTTGTCAAGAATTTTAGCTTTCGGACTTTTTCTCCAGCTCAGCTTTTAACTTTTCTACTTCAGCTTTGTACTTTTCGAGCTCCTCTTTATACTT
>JALXAE010000186.1 GCA_026992355.1 Syntrophobacterales bacterium
ATTATGGAATTAATGCTAATAGAGAAATGAGATCATCACTTTTGAAATTTTATCAAAAGCATCAAAAAAAAATAAGTTGGCATGATATAAAACGTGCATACTTATATATTAAACAAGATGGTACTAAAATAGAAATATCAATGTCATGGACAAACCATTTTGGCAGATGGTTAATTACTGGGTTAAGTTGGTTTGTAGGTTTCTATTCTGTAATGATCATAATTCTAGCTTTCCTGTCTAGAAATGAGAACCCAACACAGTTCATTTTATTAACATTTTGGTCAGTAATGCTCCTGGGTGCTGCTATGTTATTCAGTTCAATAAACTGGCCATATTATAGTGCTATAAAAATAAGTAAATTAACCAAAAATTCCTCTAACAAATAAGGTTGGAGAGTGATCCAGAGAGATATCTGGGAGATCTAGGATACCCATCTATTGAGATTTATAATGGTTTGGCACACCGACCGAGACAGCCAGTATGCCTATGATAGCCATAGAAAAATTTTATCGGAACACAATATGATTCAATCGATGAGTCGCATAGGAAATTGCTGAGATAATGCTGTGTCAGAGAGCTTCTTTCAGGTGATCTAAAACATCCATCTATTGAGATTTGTAATTTTCAATTAATGGGTGTCCGCAACTACGTCATGATGCTACGAGCAACCATAATCGTTATCTAAAGAAGTTGGGTATCACGTCTTTGCCAAGATGCAAAAAGAAAAGGATGATACCGTTCATGTCGTATCCCTGTTAAAGGGAAGCGACGTATGTGCATCGAAGGCCAAGTCAACCAAGTAGACGCGGCTGGGCTACTTTATTATAAACAAGTGCGGATTCATGCAACGATGTAATCTGACACCAATATAGATAACGCTCAGGGATCAATCGGCCCTATACACGGGGTTAGGAAAAATGATTTGAGATAATGCGATATATGGTGCAATCCCAGAGAAGTTATGTTACAGCCAACTAAGATTTGATGGTAATACTATTATCCGGGATACTCTGAGCAACTGGGCTCCTCAGAATGAAGGAATTAATCAAAGTGCCCTTATGTATAGGAAGGTGCTGATAGTGGCGACAAAAGTAATTAAGAAAGATATATCACTGACCGATATAGAAGAAACGCTTCGTAACATACGGGAATATGAACGTATAAGGCTACCCAATAGCTTCAGGTTGGGTGGGCTTGGGATTGAATCCGCTTTATCTCAGCTCATTATCACTTGGGCAAGAGCCCAAAAAGATATGGGCGAGCTACACACCTATCTAAGCGATATTGGAGATCTAAACACAGAAAAGTTCCTGAAAAATATGGCCGGTATGACCGCTGCTGTAATGGCTCCTAAGATTACAAAGGTAAAACATGAACAGATAGAAAGAAAAGAATTTTTGAAAGGCGGCGTTAATATTATCGACGCAATGTATCAAGGCAGATTCAGTGAGCTGCATATAGGATCGTCATTACTATTATCCTCAATTTCTGGAGCGGACAAAAGATGGTTGCGGTGCGTATTTGATGAGCCAAGGAAAGTCAAAAAGCCTACAGAAATGAAAGGTACTGTGCGTGACATATTATCAACTATCGTTCCCGCTAGCGGTGACAAACAGCGCTTGAGCGATATCGTCACGGAAGGATTTATTGAGTCTATTGCGTGGATGGTTTATGAGCTTTTTCAGAATACGGTTGATCATGCCGAAACGGACGAGAATGGGAAGTCTTATTTTAGGACCATTGGAGCATTAAGGTTCAACATACAGAAGGTTGACCAGAGGGATTTGGTGAGAATTCATCATGAGTTTGAATCGTTAGAAGCAAATGGCCTACGTATTTTTGAGCTATCTGTGATGGATTCAGGGCCAGGGTTTGCACGAAAATGGACGGGGAAAGGGTTTGATGACCTCTCGATCGAAGAGGAAAAAAAAGCAATACGTGAGTGCTTCGAAAAATATAAAAGCACAAAGAAGAAAGATGGTCGAGGCGTCGGGCTTGATAACGTCCTGGAGAATTTAAGGCAACATAATGGATTCTTCAGAATGAGGACAGGAAGGCTGGAGGTTATTAAGTCATATCTATCGACCTATAGGGTTCATAATACAATTAATAATATGCACGAGAAAGCGCCGGTGGAAGGAACCTTGATGTCTCTATTCATCCCACTGAGAAAAGGAGAAAAAAATGGCTAAGCCGAACTATCCATTTTTCTCGTTTTCAATAGAGCCAAAGGAAGGAAAAGGGTTATACCGCACAATCGTATTTAAAGGCGGGGGGGAATTCAATGCAAAGACGTTTGCTGATTATGTAACTGGTTTAATTCTCAATTCTCCAGTAATTGATTCGCTCGAAATACTGGTGCCTGTTTCAGAGATAGATAGTATAAGAAATTCTATTGAGAGAGAAAGTATAGTTAAAAACTCACTGGAGCGCAGACCGAGAATGTCTGCAAGTCTTGTTGGGTTTAATGATAGAGGTGAATTGAAAAAAGCAATATGTGTTACGGAACACCGTGAAGATGCTCTCATGGATCGGAATGAAATCATTATGATGGGTGTTAGAAGTATCGCAAACAATAATACAGCTATCCTTCATCGTGCCCCTGAAAACTGTGTATTTGAGAAGCCATCTGGACAAAGGCATTTATACTATCTTCGTGGAGGGGCATTGGTTGGCAGTGATAGCCAATGCGGATTCCTTGCATACTCTCTTCTTGAAAAATTTGACGACGAAATTAAGTGTATTGCCATAGATACTATGGCAATTTCTCCTCTCGCGTATAAATTGATTTCTCTTAAAAATTCCCTTAAAGAAGATAAATGGAATCCAGAGGTGTACAGTTTTCACTCATACGGAGGTTTTAACGGAAAAAGTCCCCCCGATAACCCACAGAAAACATACATACTCGTTTCTGCATCTTCGTCAGGAAACATGCCAAGAGAAATAAGGGATTACTGGAAAATTCCCGAAAGTCAGATATGCACTCTGCTTGCGTTTGATGGGAATGACGAAGATACCTTCGTAGGTTCGATCCTGCATAAGGTTGAGGAACCAGAAGAAAAAAAGTTAGATCACCTGACTCCGGTCAAAATAGTAGGTGAGTATTTTGTACCTCGTCAAAGAAAATCGAATCAATTCTTGCTTCGAGCCAAACATGCTCCAAGGGGTATTAAAGATGCAATGATGCATTTATACAATACTAATGTCTTCAAAATCAAAATAGATCGTGGCCTATGGGTTGATGCAAGTGAACTCGGTCAGCGAGACTGTATTGTGGAATGGTTTAGGGCGGCAACTGGACGTAAAGCGCCTGCTTCAACCTCCCACGTTGTTTACGTTGATCGTGCCTCTAAGAGTCTTGCTGAGGAGGTGAGTTCCAAGCTTTCCGAATACGGGATAAATACAGAGGTGATTAGTTCGACTTCCCTGGGTAAAAATGATGAAACTGTACACTCGGTAGTGGTTGTAAGTGCTGTTGTTATGTCGGGAGACAAACTTTTGGATGTAAGCCGCCGTTTACGGAATGTGCTGGGTAGGGATTGTTCCATAGCCTATTTCGTTGGTTTTTATATCCCTGAAAGTCATGAAAAGAAGGATAAGTTTATTTCCTCTCTTACTTACAGCCCAGCACGAGAATTCAAGTATACATTTGATTGTTGGCAATATTTTCCAATAGGAAAACCAGACGTTGGAATGTCGAGTTTTGAGCGGGAATCGCTCCAAAAGGATGAAATATTTGAAAAATGTTCTAGGTGGAAGGAGGTATCACAAGACGAATTCACAAATGTTTTTTGGGATGGCCTTGATGGGAAACAATTGACGATTAGGAGAGACTTTGCCTTCTGGCCAAGTAAATTTAAACCCGATGAGGCCAACAACGCAGCTGTATATTTTACGATTCTATCGGTATTGCAAAATGCAAGGGAGAAACACTGTTTTCTTTCCAGTGAGTATGAGGCGGCGGTTCTGGATCCAGAATGTTTTGCTCGATTTAATGATGGCGTAATTCAGGCTAGTCTTTTAAGAGGGTGTGAGCATGCGGAACTCAATTACCGTGGAGTAAAGGAAGCCAGCGCATTTATCAGGGATTTGATGATTAGCATGATTGAGCGTCCAGAACCAAGTCCAGTAAATGAAGCTCTGCCAGAGTTCTTGTTGGCACTTCGGCTGGAAAAGATGCGGCTTGAAGATGAGGATGTTGAATTAATTAAGAGGTATCTTAAGAAAAGTGATTGGGACGAAGAAATAAAAGAGTTACTGCCAAATTCTTCCTAATGCAGAGATCCAGGATATCAGAGATCTAGAGCAGAGATCTAGGACACCCAGTGCGCCGAGCTAAATCGGTAAGAAATTGGAGGTGAAACTCCTCTGTCTGGAAAGGGTTAGATCCCCCACCAGAACTCCGAGTCATGGACCGTTATTCGTAAGGATACGGTAGGGGTTAAGCGTTGACAGGGGAAAGTATAGGCTCAGTATTGAGCTTTGAAATCAAAGTTAAGAACGCTGACCTCACACAATCAATGGGGTCATGTAATCAATGGGGTCAGATTAAATGATTTTAAGTCGGCCTGGAAGAAGATATTTTATGGCGTTACCCCCATGAATTTTCCGGTGGACAACGCCAGCGCATAGCCATTGCCCGGGTTGTTATACTGGAACCCAAACTGATCCTGCTGGACGAACCTACCAGTGCCCTGGATGTCTCAGTACAGAAGCAGGTGCTGGCTCTGTTAAGGGAACTGCAGCGGCGGCATAAAATTTCTTATCTGTTTATTACCCATGACTTAAAGGTGATTCAGGCGGTTGCTCATCGTATTATGGTTATGAAGGAAGGGCGGATTGTTGAAGTGGGGGAAACAGAGAAAATATTTAGCCGGCCTGAGAAGGAGTATACTCGGCAGTTGTTGACGGCGTCTTTGTTTAAGGAAATAGCTTGAATTGCATGTATAATCTTGCATGGTGTTCACGTTTATGTTAACTTTGTTGCATGAGAGAAATCCATTTTTATCGAACAGAATCTGGTATTTGCCCTGTTGAGGAGTTTCTTGATT
>JALXAE010000187.1 GCA_026992355.1 Syntrophobacterales bacterium
TTATGGCAAATCCAGGTAGGTCTATCAATAATAAAATCGACCTACTTAAAAGACTTTCTATGATTTCAACAAAAACGTAATGCACCCATTTCATGTTGATTCTCTTTTCGGTATTCGGTATTAACACTAAATGTGCCCAACGACCAAGCTCAGCTGCCGCCAAGGAGCGCAGCGGATTGGCGGCAGCTGGAGCGCTTTGTTGGGCGATTTCCTTTATTAATATCGGATATTTTACGCCATATGCCCTCGCCATAGAAGCATGAGATAAGTTCATCAAGAATTTCCTGTTTGGCTGACTTTGTTCTCAATGGATAACCGACATACTTGCCAAGTTCTCTTAACTGTTTGACCGATAATTCTGATAAAACTCTTTCAAGTTCATTCTTGTCTGACTTTAATTCTCGTAATCGCTTTATAAACTCATCACCAATTTCTATTTTATCTCTATTTTTTGTTTGCTTTTTCCCATATGGAATTGACACAGAAATTAATATCCTGCCTCCTAAACGCTCTATTTTATCAATTTCTTTTTGAGAAAAGTAACGTTTTAAGATGTCAAGCACCTCTCCTGAAACAGGATTTCCACCTTTATGAAAAAATTCCTTCTTAGGCATGATACGCTCTCATTCTTTCAATGATATTATCTGTAATAGTTACTAAACATTCTTCTATGGTTGGCTGGTTTGATGTTTTTCTTTTAAATTCAAACCGAGAAAATTTTGTTTGCTCTGATAAAAAACGTGCGATAGCATCAAGGCGTGGAATCACGCCTATCATTGGATCATCAGCCAATATTTCCTTTTCGATTTTTTCCAAATCTTTCATAATGCTATTTTTAAGTCGCGATTCTGCCGATTGCTGTGAGTAAACTTTGCCACCAGGAACCCCTCCTGTTCTATTTATTGCATTCAATACATAGCCTAGAAGCCGAGGTCTATCACTGGCCGGGATTTGTTTTACCCAGCGCAGAAGTCTTGGCATACCATATACAGATATTGCGTCAGGTATTGTTACAGGCAGATAAAACGAACAAGCTCTGAGCATAGCTTGAGTTAAAAACATTTTATTCGGAGGACAATCCACCAATATATAATCATACCCATCAAATGCATTTAGCATTTGCTTGCAATATAGAAAAAGCTCATCAATTCTTCTTTTCTCTTCATTGACTATACTTTTAGCTATCTCCATGTCTAGCTCATCAACATCGAATGAACCTCGTATTATGAATAAATTGTCGGGGCTAAGTGTGTCTGGAACAGGAAAAACATAATTCTCAAATTTTGTTTTAGATATTTTTGCCCATTTAGTTGGTTTAACAAGATTGTAAATAGTAAGTTCTGTCTGGCTCACTTCTTCAGGGTCAAATCCAACAGCTAAAGATAAACTGCATTGAGGATCTATATCAAAAAGCAAAACTTTCTTATTTGTTCTTTCTGCCAAATAATAGCCTAGCAAACATACCAATGTTGTTTTGCCAACACCACCTTTATAATTTGCAACGCAGATTGATCCAGGATGCTTATCTGCAATCATTGCCTTAATTTTTATTGCATCGTCATCAGACAAGACCGTACTCATCATGCCCTCCTATTTGCGCCCAATGTCCGAGCTAAACGGCCGCAAGCATAATATAGCGAACGTTAGTTCGCGGGTTATGCTGCGGAGCGCTTCAGCGATTTTGTGGCCGCGCGCGAATCAGTGCGCAAGGTAACTTCTAGGAGCTGAGCAGCTTCGTTTTATTATACAAATCCCTTTAAACGAAGCGGCAGCAAAATTGCTGAAAAGCGGTAGCTTAGCTCGGCCATTGCCGCCGCGCACAGGGCGGCGGCAACGACCAAGGGTCACTTGGCGACAATCCGCAAGCAAAGCGCAACGGATTGGCGATCAAGTGGACCCGATTGTTCGCTATACTTAATTATCCCATATTGAGCTCAAGAGATCTGTAAATATCCCTCATATTATCCGGTTGTAATGCCCAACGATAAGCTGGATGTATCTCCCAGTCATAGCCAAAATCTGCAAATTCATTTGATAGGTATCTATTTTCCTCAAAGTATTTACGGTCGATCCCCTGTGGTGTTTGTTTTCGTGCAGTTAGAAAATTTATCTTATACATAAAAGCTGCAAGTTCCTTGTTTGAAGCAATCTTTCCGGTTGCAAACTTAAACTCACCAGACTGTCTTATATTCTCAATTTTCTGTAGTAACTTTGATGTTGGGTAAACATATCCTTCATATGCTCTTTTTTCCTTCTTACTAGGTTTCATATTTAAAAGAAGTCTTTCTATATCCGGGAGTTCCGAGCGAAATTCATTAATTGTGTCCTGTAGGCGTCCCTGAGAATATTCAGGAAAAATTGACTCTAGTGAAGATGTATTTATTATTGACAATTTGTTTTCGCGGGCCTTCCTGGCAGCTAGTGTGCACAATTTAATCAAGTCGCGAGGCCTTTTCCTAATTAATGATAAAAGAACCCTATGCATTGGTGCATTTTCCCAGTGACCAGACCCGGTAAAGCGTGGTTCAAAAATAGGGTGTAGATAAGTAGCTAATTGCCTTTGATTCATCTGTAAAAGCTTCTGTTCATCAGTCTGACGCCCGAAAAAAGTTTCAATACGCTTAATAAGTAATGCAAATATTTCGTGATTGGTCCAAGACAACCATATCACGGAGCCCTCAATTTTGTCTGTAGATTCATCTGAAGTCCTCACTAAGTAATACACATCAGAACGTAAACTTATCCTAAAATAGATACCCTTATTAGTTGTTGATATGTCACGAATTGCGTTGAGTAATGCTGATATATGGCGAATGTCCTCTTTACGTCCTTGCCATCCTCTATCTAAGTCATCAATATATACAGAAATCTTTTTATTCTTCAGAAAATCGTTAATAAACAGTTTCCTGGAAGGAGATAAATCAGCTTTATATAAGGGGCTAAAGGTATCCACAAGAAAATCTAATACCATTCCTCCATGTTGATTTAATTTTTTGCGCCAGCCTGAAGCAAGCAAACCATATGATTGTAATACTTTTTTAGCTATAATTTCATTAATACCGTTTTTCCAACAACGAATTTGTTTCAAAAAACTTTTACCTTCATCAGCAATATCGGCTATATCATCTGGTTTTATTTGAATAGATAATCTTCCAACCTTAGCTTCCTCATACATAGCCACTTGAAATAATGCTGATTTTCCTATGCCTTTATGGCCCACAAGAATCCGCAATGGCAAATCAGTAATAACCTGATCAAAAACACTTCCTTTAAAATAGTATTCTTTTAACCGATCAATATCTTCATCTTCAGCCGCTTCATGTCCAAAAATTGCCTGAATTTGAATTTCAGAAAAAGTTATCTCATTATTAGACATTTTAAACTCCTACATCAATATATTGGCGAATATCCGAGCTAAGCGGTCCGCAGCATAACCTGCGAACTAACGTTCGCTACATTATGCTGCGGACCGCTTAGCTCGGACAATATTCATTCTTACCTTGCGTATCGGAAGATTCTAAATGCTTTATTCCGGGGGAAGATTGAGAGTTCGGAGTAGTACTTTTCAGGAGCAAAATCGAGAGGAGAAGTTACCGAATTACTAGCAAGAATACGACCTTTCCACAAGTACTTGCGAGAGGATAAGGCAAAATTCACGTTCCCCCCAGAGTTTTCAGCGGTTTTCAAATTATCTCCCCAACCCAGATAACAGGTTCTCCATACACTATTTGCCGTGTTATGTCAAGGTGAAATAGGTCCGTAATTCCATGAAAATCCCCGGGAAAAGTTGCTAAATCTCTCGTTGTCGTTTTATGATGGAATGAAAAGGAATCCTGGCGGAAAGGATAGCTTTGCATGCGGAGTTTACTTCTCGCTTTATGATTGAGGAAAATAGCAGGAATGGTTTTTCATGAACATGACGGGAGAGTTTTGAGCATGCAGGAAATAGCTGGAAGGAAAAATGAAGGCGTAAACAAGGTCACCTGGGTGCCTGATGACGGTACTCTGCCGATGAGAAAGGGCGCCTCGGGGAAAAAGGCTGCCGGAATAGTCGCTATCGTAGTGGGGCTCGCCTGGATTTATTTCTGCTACACCGGTTTTGAACAAACGGTGTCCTTTTCTCGTCTTTCACCCGATCTTTTCATGATGGTATTTCTGTCATTGCCGGGGATTTTCATATTACTTTACGGGATCAGCCAGCTTCTTTACTTTGAAGAGACGATAATTGATCGTGACGGGGTGACTTTCAAACGACGGGGGCTTACCGGGAAGCGCGAATGGCGGGAGCCGATTTCCGGCTACCGCGGAGTTTTAAAAGAGCACCGGCACGTGAATAAAAGCAGTGCCTCTGCGAGGGGCAGGTGCATGGTGTATTCACTTGTACTGGTTCACGGGGACCCTGCCATAGAGGTGGAACTCTACGTTGCCGAAAGCAGCATGTTTCAACCGCCTCCCGAATATGACAAAAAGTGGAAAGATTACGCGAAGCTTTTTGGGCTGCCCGTTCTTGAGAAAACAGAAGAAGGGGAAACATCGAGAAGTGTGGGTGAGCTTGATGAGCCCCTGGTAAAGAAAATCGGGGAGAGCAAATTGAAAGTGGATCCGATAGATCCGCTGAGCACCAGGCTGGGTCTTATGGCAAGCGTGGAGCGAAGTGGTGATCTCTGGGTCGTAACCTGCTCCCCCATCTGGACTATCTGGAAAAGTATCCTGGGTGTTCTTATTCTCACGGCCGCCCTGCTCGCATCAAACGCTTACGGAATCATCCATCCCGGGCTCTTACGGTACTTTATGCTTGTTATCCCGCTGTGTATAGTTGCCATCGGTTTTTCCATCCGGAAAAAATTAAACGAACCGGAGCAGGTGGCGATTGACAAAGACCGCGTTTATTATCGATACCGGGACAAAAAGAAAGGATGGGTTACCGAGGATATACCCCTGGATTCCGTTACTTCCATAAGCATCAAGACCGACCCCTCTCATTTTCGTTCCGCCCCGGACATAGTAATCGAAGGGAAAAACAGGGATATCCGGTTCGGTTGGTGGT
>JALXAE010000188.1 GCA_026992355.1 Syntrophobacterales bacterium
TATGGAAATCACCACAACCCTTCTTATTGAAGAGCTCCAGGATATACACGAAGTCATCTTAATTTACCCCAACAGACGAGTTGTAAAAACCATTTCACGCATGTCTACAGTCCAGAAAAAGCTATTTCAGATCTACGGCCTGGACAAATATACCTGAACAAAATGTAGCATTACACCTTTTAGTAGTAATTAAGCGTAGCTGGATTAGCAAAACGGGAGATTTTGGAAAAGTTGAGTATTGGAAAAGATCTCAAGATTCCAACTTTGTAGACTTTACTAAGAAAAAGCGAGATAGGCTCTTTTAATTTTAGGGGTTGATAATGTTGGAGATCATTGTTGTTCCAGGGTCAAACAGAATATCTTTCCTGTCGGTTTATAGTCCGGGGTACAAATGTGGACTGATCCTTCGTGTTCGTCCACATCCACAAGAGGTATTAAGGAACTAGCTTCAGGAAAGGTCATTTCTTGAGCAGAGTAAACTTGAAAAGAAGCTTGTCCCTTTCTTAAAGCTTTTAAAACTTCTGAAATGATTAATCTGTCTGAAAAAGCTGGGCGAGATTTTGCTACAGGACCCACGAGTAGCAAATTTTCGTCCGAATGTCCCCTTGCCTTGAAAACGTTTGCTGTTCCGAAGTGAAATTTAGCTTTAATTGTTACCAGCTCATTTAGAGCATCATCTGGGGTTAAGATTAATAATCTACCGTATCCTACCTGAATAGCTTCCTCATAGATTGTTTCATCCACGACATCGGCACATAGCGCATCAAGACCTGCTTCTGATATTAGTTTACAGGATGATTCACTTGTATCAATAAACGCAACAGGAACGTAGGCCTTTATAAAATTTGCGATGGCCAGGCTTAGCTCATTTAATCCTACCACAAGAACCCCCATTTTCCCCAGGGGAGAATCAACTTTTAACATTTTGGACAAGGGCCTGCAGAAAATAGTAGCAGCCGTTCCAGAGAGTAAAATGATAACGAAAACGGTAGATGAAATAATGTTTATTTCAGAAGTTGATTCTTTCAGCAAAGTAGCAGCATATGCCATAGATGCCATGGCAAGGATACCTCGAGGCCCAATCAAGCCAATATAGAGTTGTTCTCTGAGGGAGATGCTAGACCTGTAAAGTGATAAAAAAACGGCCAATGGCCTAATTATTGCTCCTAATACAATAGCAACTATCATCATTTTAAGCCAGTAAGGTTGAAGAATTTTCAAGTCCACCTTAGCAGAAAGAAGGATAAACAACGTTCCTATTAGCAACACTGTTGTGAGTTCATTGAAATGTCGGATTTCCCGTAATGTGCGAGGTGGTAGTCGGGTGAGCATTAGTCCCATTACAACGGAGCATAGAGGTCCTGAACCTTCTATAATAAGGTTTGCTAATGAAAACACCCCGATTGCGCTTCCACAGGCAATTAATCCTGGTAAAAGATCATCATGAAGCCTTTCCGCGAATGGAAAAATAAAACGCCTCAGGAGATATCCCACAAAGAAGCCAATAGAAATGCCCGTAAGAATTCTTAACAAGAAGGCGACAACTATGTGCAAAGATGAATCCGTTTGAATCAACAATTCTATGGCCACAGCGCTAATGATTACGCCAGCCACATCTCCCCAGATAGATTCCCAGTGGAGAAGCATTTCAAGGCGTGGTAGTAAATCGACATTTCTCAAAATGGATCCCATAACGGTAGGACCTGTTACAATTATTATAGCTCCGAAAAGGAAGGAGTATTTCCAGCCGATATCAAGTACTAGATGAGCTAGAATCGCTGCGCCAACGCCCGTTAAAGTTAGTGTTCCAATTAAAAGCCTATGTATCGCTATGGCTTCAATTTTGAAACCTGATGGGCTGAGAGAGATACCTCCTTCGAAAAGGATAAGGGCAACAGCTATTTCTACTAACACAATAAGCCCTGAACCAAGTGTAGCTGGTTGTAACACATTTAAAAACGTGGGTCCTAATAAAAGCCCAAAGGACAGGAGAAAAACAATAACAGGGATGCGAAATCTCCTATCGAGAAGATATGAAACTATTCCCAAAGCCAGCGACAGAGCTATGTCACGATAAACTTCCATAGCCTTTACAGTACGTTTTCACGAAATATGTGTTATACGTTTTGTACCGTTCTGCAGTATCATAAACAGGATAGATTATATGAAAACTATTTTCCAGTTTCTTGTCTTTGCCTTTTTGTCACGGTACAATATGTTTAGAATTATGAAACAAAAATTGACAGGGATGATAATGAAACCAGACGGATTTGTTATTTCTTTTAAAGACGCCGATCCAAAACAAGTTGATAAGCTGGGGGCAAAGGGAGCCAAGCTAATTGAGGATTTTCAGTTGGTTAAACACGATTTTCCCGGTGATAATGAGCCAATTTGTGTTCCCGATGGATTCGCTATAACTACCGATGTTTGCAGAGAGTATTATAGTAACGCCAGGCGCATTGAAAGTTCTACATGGCGTCAAATTTTAAAAGCTCTGGTAGAGTTAGAAAACCGATTGGAACGGAAATTCGGAGAAGTCGACAAAAGTTTTCCTCTACTGGTTGCAGTAAGAGGGGGTGCCCCTATATCCATGCCAGGTGCTATCGGAACAGTATTAAATGTTGGTTTGAATGATGAGATAGTGGAAAAGCTCGTTGGAATAGGTGAAGATAAAATTTTTGTTTTGAGCACATATCTAAATACTATACGTATGTACGGAGAACTTGTTCTTTCTGTTCCTTATGATGAATTTTTTAAGACATTAGAAAAATGGAATGTTCGGGATGAAACAGACATAGAAGATGAGACAATACTTTACAGACTTCTGGATGAGTACAAAAGTATATTAGAGAAATTCCCTCATGAAAAATATGGCCAGGGATTTCCTCAGAATCCACTTATACAACTTCGTCATTCCATTGAAGCGGTTTTGGATTCGTGGATGGCTCCTACAGCTGTTGAGGCTCGTCAGAGCAGGAATCCTCCTGTTCCCGATGACATGGGAACGGCTGTGATAGTTCAAAGCATGGTCTTCGGAAATCGAAATCAGAATTCTTTTAGTGGGGTACTTTTTTCTCGGGATCAACGAACCGGAGCAAATCGTCCCGTCATCGAATGGGCTCACAGAGTTCAATGTGACAAGATTGTTTCAGGTCGTTTAAGAAAACGTCTTTTTAAAGCGGAAGATTTGAAATCCAGGTTCCCTGTTTTGTATGAAAGGCTTCTTACAGTCAGAGATTGGCTGGAAAGTCGGGCCAAGAGACCACTGGATATTGAGTTTACAGTGGAAGATGGTGTGATTTACATCCTTCAGAGGCGTCCTCTTCGAATGACCTTTAATGCTACGGTTAGAGCACTCTGGGATATGGTAGATGAAGGTAAGACTACTATACAACTCGCCTCTCTAATTATTAACAACGCTCTTGAGCAACACGAGAAGGTTTTGAAAGACGGCTTTTCCGACTATGTGGAAATAGGACGAGGTGAGCCAATAACCGATAGTGCTGATGTGGGCATTTTGGCCTTTGGAACTGAAGAGGCTCTTAAGTTGGCCAAGTTGGGTGTGAGTGTAATTTTGCTGAGGAAGAGGCCATATGGGGAAAGCGACATTGCAGTGAATCATCCTAACGTTAAGGGTATAATTCGTTATGATGGCAACGCTACTGGGCACGAAGCTGTATCCGCCGTAGCTTACAGCAAGCCCTACCTGATAAATGTTGTAGATGTGGCAGGAAAAAAGCCGGTAATCATTGAGGGTGAACATATACAGCTCAATCCTGAAAGTGTTTTCTCCAAGTATATCGGAAAAAAAGTTTTTGTTGATGGTGAAAGGGGAATCGTTGGGTACACAGAAGTCGAGGATTTTCTTCAGGACTGCAAGTCCCGTAAAAAGTTGTTTGTTGATTGGGAATATGTTCGTAGCCGTTTTGATGAGGAACATTTTTCAAACCTGAGCTACGACGAGCTTTTAGATCTTCATTATCATTGGGAGCTTGATCTCGAACGATACCAGCAGCTTGAAAAGCGTATTCGTCAGAATGATCCAGTGTTGAAAAAGGAAGAGCTGTTGGAGGCCTTTGCGCACTATCTTGAATTTGTAGCGGAGAAAGATAGAGTTCGGGTATTGAGACTAAAAGATGTCAAGGTGGAAGATTTTGAATTATCGAGTCCTATTGTTTATCGGGGTAACAATTTAGCGGCAGAAGTTCTAAAAATTTTGAAACCTCTTATGCTCTGTATTACCTGGAGAACTCACTGGATTCATGAACTCATGGTGGAAAAGGCAAAAGAACGAGGAGAGAATGAAAATGATGTTATTCGGGATATCTTCCTCAAAAACAGAACAATGAGTTTGGTTCGAGGGTTTGAAAAGGAAGGCTTTCATGTGATGCGGGTTCCCGGACATCATTATCTTATTTTTGCGAGCAATTTTGAATACGATCAGGACTTGAACCGAATTCAAATAGGCCCTGGCAACCTCGATTACAAAGAAAAGGAAATACTGGCCAAGCATTTTGTCGCGTATCTGGAACAGGCGAATCCAGATCTCCGGAACAAAGTGCGTCTGGTTATAGGAGAACCGCCCCTGGGGCAGGGCCATGCGAGGATAGTCAGTGTTGGATTATCGGTGCCTGACGATTTCTTTCCTCTTCTTTGCAGATATTTAAGGTCATTTTTGGACCAGTGCCGTGACGGTTGTACTCTGTATCGTGATGAGCTTATACCGCTTAATGATTTTATAGAGCTTTACAGCCTCGATCCGTTCTTTGCTCTTTATCCCGAAATGAAAATAAAAAAAGATGAGAGCGGCACTTGCTTTTTGGTTTTTGGTGACTGTTCTTACGGAGAGTTTGATGGAACGGTTTTCGGAGAAAAGGAATACAAACTCCTTATGCAGCAGGTAAAAGCTTTTGAGTGGTTTTTAAAGGTTACAGGTAGATATTTATCTGTAAGGCCCTGGACTTTTGAAGTTGATCCCTTTAGAAGGCATAGCGTTATTACGGCTGTAGGCATTTCATTTTCCGTAAATAAGCTCAGT
>JALXAE010000189.1:0-2159 GCA_026992355.1 Syntrophobacterales bacterium
CTGAACATCATGAGGCTGGTAATTCCTGTAATAATCCAGACCTATTTCACCAAGAGCAACCACGGCATCATCAGATAGCAGGGCTTTTAATTCACTTTTTTCCTGCTCTGACAAGGGGTGAGCACCGTGAGGGTGAATTCCTGCTGTGGCGGAAACATTGGCGAATGTTCGAGACAGTTCGAGGGCCTTTTTGCTGGTATCAAGGCTTATTCCCACTGTGATTATATGAAAGACGCCCTTTTCTTTTGCTCTTTCAAAAACCCCTGGCAGATCCCCCGAAAGTTCGGGAAAATCGAGGTGAGCATGGGTGTCAATAAGGCGCATAGTGCTATTTCCTCCTTGATTGAAATGGGCGTCTTTTTTTATAAGAAATTCGTTGTATAGGCAACTCGATTAATAAATCGCTTAAAGAAACCCATTGGAGCAAAGACAATGACAGATGCAATAAAAGAGGCAATTGATGCTTTTGAAGAGCTCTTAAATTACATCGAAAATAAGCCTGTTTTCGACAAAATGAGCGATGCCGGTTGCGGGTATATTGACACATACAGATCCGACAAATTTGATGAGCTTATAAGCAGAGCAAAAAAGGCCATAGGCGATTTAAAAAACAATTCATAGAGAACTTTCTCCAGGGAAAGCCCCAGAGGAATATAGAGTTATGTCAAAAATGGTTAAGAAAACCTCCATGTTCCTGCCGATTATTCTCCTTTTTCAATTTCTGGTTGTGATGGAAGTGTCGGCTTATCCCGGAAGAATGGAATATATCCTGAATTATCTTTCCCAATTTGAAATTCAAAAGTACAGGGTGAAGGACGGAGATACCCTCTGGACAATACTGAAGAAACTTAATCTACTAAAGAACAATGCCAGCCTGCTCCAGCAGAAGAAATACCTCTCGAACCTGAAACCCGGTGAACTACTGAGCTTATATGTCACCACAGCGGACAGGCGTATAGAAAAAATAGTCAGAAATGTTGATGGAGACACCTACGTACTTTGTAAAATTGGTCCTTCCTGGAATTACCATAAGTTACAGCAGCCGATACTGCCAATTAAGGAATTAGTTTATGGGGTTATTGAAGACAATCTCTACAATTCCAGCCTGAGGTTAGGGATTAATCCATCAGTGGTTCTGGATCTTTCGGACATATTCTCATCAGATGTGGACTTTAATACGGACTTACGGAGGGGAGACAAGTTCATTGTATATCTGGAAAAGTACGCAAAAAACGGAAAATTCTGCAAAACACCTCACATATTGGCCGCCAGAATGATAGTCCAGGGCAATGTTTACGATGCTTACTATTTTGAAATCAAAAAGGGAGCGGGTTCATACTACGATAAAGATGGCCAGTCGAAAGAGCGGATGTTCTTAAAGGCTCCCCTTCATTACCGAAGAATCTCTTCTTATTTTACCAACAGGCGCTTCCATCCCATACTGAAAATATATCGGCCTCATTACGGCATAGATTATGCCGCTCCACGCGGAACCCCGGTAAGCGCTCTTGGGGACGGCATTGTGAAATTCGTGGGATGGAAAAGAGGATTTGGCAAGTTCATTGTCATAAAACACAACAGCATTTACAAAACGACTTATGGTCATCTGTGCAGGTTTGCGAAGGGGATAAGGGCGGGTGTAAGAGTCACAAAAGGGCAGGTCATTGGTTATGTCGGTGCGACTGGCTTGGCCACTGGACCTCACCTGGATTTCAGGTTTTACAAAAATGGAAAGCCGATAAATTTCCTGAAGACAAAATGGCCTCATTCTCATTCAATTCCCGGGCGTCTGCTTGCCAGGTTTAGAAAAGTTCAGCAAAAATATTATGCCATGCTTGAAAAGGGCCAGAAAAGTCTTCTGGCGCATCTGGAAAAGTGAATGTTTGCTGATGTTCAGCTTCTTGACACACCCATTGAACCTCTGACCTATAAAATACCGGAAGAGCTGGAAGAAAAAGCGAGCCAGGGCTGCAGGGTACTGATCCCGGTAGGGCGTCAGTACAGAATTGGAATAATCCTTGGAATTTACGAAACGCAGCCCTCTCTGAAAAAAAATATTCGCATTAGAAAAATAAAAGCCCTGCTGGATGAATTCCCCATCGTTCCGCTTGATTTGATGCACTTATGTAAGTGGGTATCTGACTATTACTTTTATCCAT
>JALXAE010000189.1:2169-5010 GCA_026992355.1 Syntrophobacterales bacterium
TTTAAAATCCATTCTGCCGGAAACTTTAAGAACAAAACCCAAAATATTCTATCGGTGGACCGAAAAAGATGGTGAGCTTCCAGAAGCTCTACGTCAGAAGCTTGGTGACGCCGGGATTACGATAAACACTTCAAAAGAAATTTCCAGATACACCCTTATAAGAAAATACGGGTTGAATTCCAGAATTCTTGACAGGCTGGAAAAAAAGGGATTCTTGGAAAGGATTTACAAATTTCCCAGGCCTGCAACCAAACACAAACAAAAAAAAATTTACCGTCTGTTAAAAAAAGGCAGTGAGATAAAAGATTCAAGGTTTAACAAAGATATATATGAGGCATTTATCAGGGAAGGAAACAGATTAGAAGGCAAACAATTACGTAAATTGATAGGGAAAAATGCTAATTACTGGATAAAAAAGTGGGAAAAAAAGGGATGGATAGAAGAAGTCATAGAGTACGATATTTCTTTGCTTGAGTCTAATTTTGCTCAGGAAATTCCCCCAGATGGTCCAAAGGAATTAACTCCGTGGCAAAATCACGCCTTTCAAATAATTAAAAAATCTCTCGAAAGTAGGACCTTTCAACCTTTTTTACTTTACGGTGTTACCGGAAGTGGAAAAACGGAGATTTATCTGAAATTGTGTGAGTCAGTTCTTGAGCTGGAAGGTAGCGCCCTGATTTTGGTTCCAGAAATAGCCCTGATCACTCAAATGGAAGCCCTATTCAAAAACCGCTTTGGAGAGCAGGTTGCCCTCTGGCATAGCGGATTGGATGCAAAAACCAGGCATGATCAGTGGCTTGCTATTCGTAAAGGCGACAAAAAAATCGTTGTGGGCACACGATCCGCAGTATTTTCGCCCTTACAAAATTGTCTTCTCATTGTTGTGGATGAAGAACACGATTCATCCTACAAGCAGGAAGATCGCCTGAGGTATAGCGCCAGAGATATAGCTGTTATAAGAGCTCAAAAGCTTGGCATTCCTGTCGTTCTGGGATCGGCAACCCCATCCATTCAATCCTACCACAACGCGATAGCTGAGCGCTACAAACTCCTGATTCTTCCGGAGCGAATTTATTCAGAAGATTCAAAAAGGGACGATGCAGGTGAAACCGAAAAGCAGGAAGGCATTGTTTGCGCAAAGGCCATGCCAGCGGTTGAAATAATTGATATGAGAAAAGAACCTCATAACCAGGTCTTTTCCAGAAGGCTAAAAGATGTGCTTATTCAGAATTTTGAGGCGGGCTACCAGTCGCTCCTGTTTTTAAACAGGAGAGGCTATTCCAATTGTGCCCTGTGCCCTCGATGCGGTTTTGTGATGCGGTGCGAGGCATGCAGTGTAGCAATGACATATCACATTTACAAAAACGAGCTATGTTGCCACTATTGCGGTCTTCAAAAGCCTCTTCCGGATGTTTGCCCATCCTGCGAAAAAAGCATATTAACCCGGCTGGGATACGGAACTGAAAAGGTGGAACATCAGGTTAAAAAGCTCCTTCCTGAAGCAAACATACTGCGGATTGATAGAGACTCCATAGAAAACATGCGCGATCTTGTGGATAAACTCAATTGCATACGCAAAGGTGAAGCTCACATAATAATCGGTACTCAGATGCTGGCTAAAGGTCACGATTTTCCTCTATTGAACCTAACGGCAGTAATCAATGCGGATATGAGTTTCAACCTGCCGGACTTCAGGGCAGGAGAGATAACCGCTCAGCTTATATTTCAGGTAAGCGGCCGTCCCGGGAGAAGGCCTCAATCCAGAGGGAAGGTGATTATCCAGACATACACACCGAGCCATTACATATTTGATGCTCTGGAAAAGAACAAATATGAAATATTTTGCGACAGGGAGCTTCAATCAAGAAGGCTTCTCTGGTATCCTCCATTCAATCGAATGACTCGTGTAATTTGTTCCCATCGTAGTAAAGATTTAATTCACCAAGCTGTTTATGAAATCGCTGAATCTATTGGTAAAAACATTGGTAAGGAAAAGAAAATTGTCGGTCCTGCGCCTGCTCCCCTCTTTAAATTAAGAAATCTGTATAGATGGCAATTTATATTTAGAACAAAGAGATCAAGGGACATGACCACGTTAATTGAAGATTTTCTTGACGACCCCGCTGTAAAACGGTGGCAACGAAAAATTCATTTTATTATAGATCGAGATCCCTATCTGTGTTTGTAGATAGAAAAGCAGCAGAGCAAGATTAAAATAGTTTCCATCCCCATTTGTTAAAGTACTTCATAGCCGATTTCATATTTAGAAACATGAGATAGAAACTTCTGTACAGAGGTCTCTCCCAATCATGGATAACCCGGAAAGAAGGTAGGTATAAAATTGTACCCTTTTGTGCAAGTCTCTTGGAAAGATCGTAGTCTTCATAATAGAGAAAAAACCTTTCATCAAAGCCACCAACCTCTCTCAGTGCTTCAGTCCTGCACCACATGCAACATCCAGTAACGGGAAATATTTGTCTGCGAGGTTCCAGGGGATCAAAATGCTGGCACTCGTACAAACGGTAGCGCTTTAAATTCCTTATTTTGGGGAAGAAAATCCCTAAAAACCTCAGAAAAACATCAAACAGTGTGGGTTCCAGACGCAACAGATGCTGAATTTGACCATCGGCAAACCTGACATGGGGAGTTATCAGAACAATGTCTGGATCTTTAGTTGAGCACTCCCAGCATTCAACAATAGCGTCCTGCTCAAGATAAATATCGGGATTTAAAATAACATGGTATTGAAAAGAGTGGGAATTAATTACATAATTGTGGGCTGCTCCATAGCCAGTGTTTTTGCCTATCGGGGAATAACTCCAGGTGTGAAGAGTATCGTTG
>JALXAE010000190.1 GCA_026992355.1 Syntrophobacterales bacterium
ATGAAGCCTTGAATTGAATCTACCAGGCTCCTCAAGAGGAATATCTTTAGATCGCCAGGTTACTCCACCGTCTAATGAATAATTCATATAAATGTTACCCCTTATATTTCTGTAATCATTCCAGACGACAACCACTGTGTTATCATGTGCTACTATTTTTGGAAGATGAGCACGAGTAGTCTTAAAGGGATAATGTCTTACTGGAGTCAACTCAGACCAGGTAGTTCCTTTATCATGAGAGTACAAGACATAAACGAAGTCTTTATCTTTCCTGAAGTCGAAATCTTTATCGGGATTAAGCTTAACACCACTCAGTGCAATGTAAACCTTGTCTTTGCCGTTGGTAACCAGTTGAAGACTGGTCAAATCAAGATTTCTAGTGACTTCAAAAGTATGATGGACCCAAGTTTTTCCGTTATCATCCGAATAAGCAAGCTCCGTAACGGGCACTCCATCGTAAGAATTGAACCACGCTACCAAAATTCGATTTGACACCTTTGCAGTTCTCAGGAAAAGAGAAACTGTTCCAACTTTAGAGACCACAACTTTATCCAGCCATGACTTTCCAACTTTGCGACGACATATCAGATGATGGACACCTTTTGCAGTTACTGCTTCGGTGAACATGTATGTGTCTTCTCCATTTATTAATAAGGTCGGATAAATAGCCCATCTATACTCCGGAGTAAGCTTCAACGCTTTGGTAAAAGAAAGTCCGTTATCATAGGAAGAAGCAGCATAAATGGCGTACTGCTTTTTGACCTTTGATTCAGCCCTCTCACCATACCACAATGTTTCAACTCTCCCACTTTGACTTGCACCAACTTTGATTCTGGTTAATGGTGCGGAAGACTCATCAATTAAAAGAGGGGAATCTAGGACCCACTTCCTCAAATCCATACGACGATAAAATAGTTTTTTTACATCGGTTTTTTCTCGCCACAGGAGATGCAAAAATCCTGCAGCGATATCTCCAACGAAGCCAGATGAATGCCCTTTTGCATTTTCATTAGCTATTACCTTTTTACCATTTTTCCAATTATAGACTACGAGCTTATTTGCATTTGCAGTCGCATACAAGGAAATTGGAGTTCCCTGGGAATCGAGAAGTAAATGCCTCGGGATCTTTAGGTCTACAATGTCATTAAGCGATTCAATCTGGGCATACCCTCCAGAAGCGTAGCTTAGCTGTGCAAAACAAAAAAGAGAAAGATAAGCAAGGATTATTGCTAAAATCTCCGTTGTTCCTTTACGAAATAGGCGTAAAAACTTCATAATTCCACCTTTGACCCCACATTGGCTATTAAAGTTAAACCGAAAAAAAGAGGGTGATTTTTCCTTCCTTCAGAAAATCACCCTCTTATATTCACATATATACAGAGGGATGAGGGATAAGCATCCCTTTCCTACGCTTATCCCTCAAAACTAACACAGCTTAATAAATGTTTTCACAATCGGAGCATCCTGTTCCACCACTAGTGGCCTCTGCCTCTGTGGCGTGAGAGGTCAACCAAACGAAATTGTTTATGGTACCAACAATGCTTCCACTATCAATTTGGGTTCCACCAACTCTGTATTCAAGCTTACCTATCGTAACTTCCTCAGTTGGAGTAACACCAAGCGCTGAATAACCATCAGCACTTACATATGCCCAACCAGGACCACCGGTATTAACAAAGGTAATCCACGCACCCGAGCTTACATAATGGGAAATAAAGCTTCCATCCGTACAAACAATGTTTTTCTTCTTATCGAAGCTGATGCAGTTTTCATCATCATCGAAAATGCCCATAAAGGTAGTGTTATCATCCGCAGAACAGAAGAAGTAAACAGAAGAACCCAGATTGCCAGCCCATTGCATAGCGGATACCGGTGTTACAAACATCTTTGTGCACAGATTGTTAGGAGGCATCAGAACAACTTGAGTCATTTCATCGGCACCATCCAAAACCTCTCCATAGGCATCCGACGGCAGTGCTGCTGGATCAACACCATTATCACTGAAATTCAACCAATCACCAGCATAACGATAGGGATTGTAGGCTCTATATCCCCACGCAGCCCCATTGGCAATGTCCACAACCATAGCCTCTCCGTAGAGAGTATCGTCTATTCCAACATATACGGAATTACCACAATGCTCAGTAGTGTAAATTTCATTGGTTACAATCAAGAAGGCCCTGCGGGGACCATCAACGGGCAAAGCCAGAGAATTGTTTGCCTGAACGGTTTTATATGTGACAGAACCTCCTCCTGTGTCTCCAAACAAAGCAGCTCCATTATTGAAGTTACCAGCGGCGTCAAACACTAGCACGTCATTGTAGCTTGTTGGAACACAAAAATCAAACTCTTCACATTTTTCCGTTTGTCCGTTAGCCGTAGTCTTCTTGTACTCGTAAATTAAATGATAACGCACCTTCATTGGAGACGGATCGGCAGTGTTAACCAACGAAATTAGGGTTGAAATTGCATTATCCTTTATAACCCAAGGAAACAAAATACTGTCGGCCTGTACATTACAAGCCATCACCAACGCAAAAACCATTACTACTGCTATTAATCCCTTTCGCATCTCTAAATCCTCCTCTTGTTAAGCCTAACCATTAAATCTCCAATAATCAATCGCCCCTTTATTAAGGACCTTTAAACACTTACTACATTATCTTTAACTTTTCTTTACCACCCCCTTTAGCCACATATAACTTAATACTCCAAACTTTTATTAGCAATCCATTTCACTTCATACTCTACCTCCATAGCACGACCTTCTTATCTCAGTCAAACATTTTCACACAAAAGAAGCGAAATCTTTTTTCAAATCTCTATAAATTCTGTGAGACGAGAAACAAACAACTACCACAGCAATAAAGAATACACCCCACAACATTGGAACTACCTCTCTCCTCCCCAGAAAAAACCACCGAAACGTATCTATCACATAATAAAAAGGATTGCAATCGAAAATGAATTTAAAACGCGCAGGAACCATTTCTGCCGAGTAAATAATGGGAGTTCCATAAAACCAAATATTAAGAATAACAGGCACAAGTTGCTGAAGATCCTTAAGAAAAATGGAGATCGTGGCTACAAAAATTCCTATTCCGCAGGTTATCAAAGAAAAAAAAATCAAAGCTAATAGCAAAACGGGAATTCTAATAAAAACCGCACCAGCATAATCCAAGCCACCTCGAAATATCAAATAAACAAGAAAAACAACCAGCCCTAGACAAAGCTCAACAATGGCACTCCCTATAGCAGAAAATACCAGGAAATCCAGTGGGAACACAGTCTTTTTTATCATGGAAGTATTGTCAATAAACAAGCGAGAGCAACGAGAAACAACATCAGCAAAAACAATCCAGGGCCACAAACCACTAAAAAGATACTCAGCATAACCATAAGACGGATTTTTCAATTCCAACCGAAAAACTATTTTACATACAAAATAGTAAATTCCAAATAGGACACCAGGATACATGACAGACCACAAAAGCCCTAAATAAGAGCCCGCGTATTTCGCCCGTAAATCCCTTCTTATCAATCCGGAAAGCAAAGTTGCATATCCCTTTAACTGATTGGTTCTATTGTTATAAAAAACAGCTTTCCACAAAATCATAGTTTCTTTCTTTAAATTCTGTCTTCATCTAAAATATGTTGAATTGGGAACTCCTGGTGTCAAAATTTACTCTATAAACAAACCATGACTAAAAATCCTTTCCAAGCAATGACACGAAAACTATATTATCACTTTCTAAAAAAGAAAGATTCATAAGAGCTTTAAGAGTAAGTTCATGAGGATGGCCAATGGCTACAACATAACACTTGCTGTGAGCCTTAATTTTTAACTCCTCTATCTGATGATATATAAAATCCTTCTTAACCAGATGATCCAGAAACACATCCCTTTTTACGCAGGGAACTCCAATTTCTTTAGCAACCTCACAGCCCACACTCTTAGGTGTCGTCATACTGTCCACAAAAAAAAGTCCCTGTTCTTTTACCCACGTGAGAAAGTGAGTCATGGCTTCACGATCTTCGGTAAACCTGGACCCCATGTGATTGTTAACACCAACAGCCCCGGGAACCCTTCTGAGAGCTTCTAGAAAAAGCCTTTTTTGCTCATCTTCCAACTGATTCAAAAAGAGAGCCCCAGGCCCGGGATTAACCTTAGGGTATCCCTTTGGCTCCATGGGCATATGAAGAAGGAGGACTCTCCCCCTCTCTTTAATCATGCTGGCAACTTCAGCCGTATGGGGCTCATAGGGAAGAACAGAAAAGGCTATCGGGTAGGGAATAGAAAGAAACCTCTTTGCCATCTTAATGTCCCGACCCATATCATCAATTATGAGACTCACTCTTCCGCATCGCTTGACATAAGAATTGTCCTTTTCGGCCATCAAAGGTTTTGAACCAGCCTCTTTCGTTCTTTTCACATCTTTTTCTAATGTTTTTTCAGGAGGCTGCTTTAAACCATCTCTGTTACTTTTATCACTACGGAGAGAATGCTGAACCACACCAAAAGAAGGAAGATTCTTCCTAACAGATGCAACTACCTGAACTTTTTTTTCTTTAACAACTCGCCTCCCTTTATCTGCCGAAGACATATCCAGCATATTACGACCCAAAAGGATCAAGCCCATCCACAAAAGAATTACAATCACCCAGGTGGAGAAAAGAAAGTCTTTAAGGACTTTTACCCGGGGCTTTCTCTTTCTGGACTCCCCCTTCCGGTCTGATTGTTTCTTCCCTTTTGAAGTGCTCCCTTTAGAGCGCGCTTTCTTTGCCATATCAGTTTCCAGAACTACCTGTAAGCGCCAATTGTCTTTGCAAGTATTGTAATGCCCTTCAGTAAATCAAGGGCTCTCTGAAGCTGGTTGTCCTCCTCCAGCATCTTTTTTACTTCAGGATCCATCTGGCTAGTTTGTCCCTTTTTTCCTGACTTCCCATCATCTATCTCCATGTGTTTGGGAAGGTCTTTTTCTCTTATGGAAAAACCTCCTTCCTTCTTGCCCTGTTTATTCTTTTTTGCTCGCTTTGGAATTGCGGGAACGAGAATATCTGGCTCTATTCCCTTCGCCTGAATTGACCGGCCAGAGGGGGTGTAATAGAGAGCTGTTGTGAGTCTTACGGCAGATCCGTCCTTTAAGGGAATTACAGTCTGCACAGAGCCTTTCCCGAAGGTGGGCTCCCCAAGAATTACCGCTCTTTTTTGATCCTGAAGTGCTCCTGCAACAATTTCCGAAGCACTGGCACTTCCCCCGTTTACAAGCACAACCATCGGATATTTATGAGGTTCCTTGTTTTTGTGAGCTTCAAACTTCATCTGCTGTTCCTTGGTTCGCCCCTTCGTGTAAACTATAAGACCTTCATCGAGAAATTCATCACTTACACGCACAGCTTGATCAAGCAACCCCCCAGGATTGTTCCTGAGGTCCAAAATCAACCCCTTCATGGGATGGTTCTTCTTCTCCAGCTTTCTTAAGGCCTTCTGAAGCTCGTCGGTGGTGTCACTTTGAAAACTCGTTATCCTAACATATCCATATCCCGGCTCCAGGGTCTTAAATTTCACACTCTGGATTCGAATAATATCCCTTACAAGAGTAACATCAAAGGGTCGGCTCTCTCCTTCTCTTAAAATGGTAATGGTAACCTTGGTGCCCTTGGGACCTCTCAATTTCTTCACAGCCTGCATCAAGCTCATATCTTTCGTAGGTTCCCCGTTTATCCTGATGATCTGGTCGTTGGGTTTAAGGCCGGCTTTGTCCGCCGGAGTCCCGGCAAGGGGTGCCACAATCGTCAAAATATTGTCTCTTATGGTGATCTCTATCCCGATACCTCCGAAGCTGCCGCTTGTTTCCACCTGAAGTTCCTTGTATTCGTCAGGGGTCATGTAGGTGGAATGGGGATCAAGTTCCTGAAGCATCCCCTTGATGGCACCATGTATAAGCCTGGATGTATCCACCTTCTCAACATATTGCTGTTGGACCAGATCCATTACATCGGCAAAAAGCTTTAATTGTTTAAATAGGCTCTCATCGCTCTTTGAAACATCTGCGCAATAGCCAATAAGGCCCCGCGTAACAATAAAAGCAACAAACACAACACATGCAGCCATTAAGAATTTCTTAATTACATCTTTCCTCATTACCGTCAGCTCCTCCTGATATCAGCCTTAGAAGTTACAAACCATTCTCTAACAGAAAGCGGCCTGCCATTATGTCGCCACTCAAAATATATACCCGATCTTCCTGTAAGCTCCGCTTTTCCCACCTTACCGATTACTTCTCCCTTTAAAACCAATTGCCCGCTCTTTTTCAAAACATCGCCTAAATAGGCCACAACACTAAAAAAGTGATCTCCATGATCAATTATTACTACTCGCCCAAATTCCCTAAACCACCCGGCGAAGGCAACCCTGCCATCGGCAACGGCAACGACATCCGAACCATCAGGAGCCGCAATAAAAACACCTTTATTATACAAAAAGCTTACAAGCACAGAATCTTTTTTTTGATGTGCAGGATTAAAAATTACTCCCTTCGTTGGCAGTTCAAGTTTTCCCTTTAATTTAAAAAAATCATGCTTTCTAATGGTGTCCGATGTTACAGAATCCTCTTCCATTCTGCCTGTCAGTTTTTCCGGAAAAGGGTTAGGTGATTTGTTAAGGGCAGCCAACAGGCGAATCTTCTTTCTTCTTAGTTTCTTCAACCTGCCGATTTGCTTAACGTACAACTTCTTTGCCCTTTCCAATTCATTCTTCTCTTTGAGCAGGGTTTTTTCAAGGCGGGAAAGAGTTTCCCTTTCTTCCGCATATTGTTTTTTCAGAGCAACTCTTTTTTTTATAACCGCCTGTTCTATAAGGCGAGCCTGCCACAGAAGTGGTGCAGCTACAACATTTTGTTCATCAAGAGAATTTTTTAATAGTTCGACATAGAAAAGAGTAATAAGATCATTCCTTAGAAGTTGCCTCTGTCTTGTAATTTCCAGCAGTCGATTCTCCTCCTCACGAACTGTTTTCTCAATTTTCTCCCGAACAATCCTTATTTTGTTATCGGTTTTCTGGAGAAGTGTGGCAAGGTGATCAAGTTCACTGTTAATCCTATCAATTTCTTCGAGAAGTGATGACCTGGATGCATTTGCTGGTAATGCTTCACAAACGGGTCCCAACGTATAAAGGATAATCAACAGCCAAGTAAAAAAAATCTTTGATTGACCGAGAAAGGTTACTGCACCCATAAATCATCCGATTTGCGAATGGAAATTCGAAGAAACCGCACAGTAAATTCAATCAAAATCACTTCACACACAAAAACAAGGGCAGAAATGACAAAAAAAAGATTAACTACATCAGTAATGCTGGCGCAATCAATGATTTTCTCACAAAAACCGTAAAGACCGGCAAATGAAATAATCAGCCCGACGCAAAAAATGAATGTTCCTTGAAAATAGAAGGGCAGTTTTATAAACCATGAAGAAGCGCCAAGAATATCGAAGATGTAGGCCTCTCTTTTTGATGCCTGAAAGGACAACTTTATTCCCAAAAGAGTTATAACCATCGCACAAACAAAAAGAAAAAGAGCGAAAAAAAGGGCACCTTTCTGGAACAGCTCAAACCAGATGTAGATTCTTCTTATCCAGGGCAAAGGAGAAAAGACGCTTTCAACGGATGGAATATCTTCAAGTTTCGCAAAAAATTCGGAACATTCTCCCGATGAATTCAAACATTCTTTTTTTAAAGTAACCTCAAAAATAAGAGGAATATAAATCGGGTCTATGTCCTTTGCTATATCCTTCAGGTGAGAAAAATCCTTCAAAAACCTGTCCCAGGCCTTTGCCTGTTCAATTTGAGAAAAAGACTTCACCCACTTGGAAACCTTCAAAATAGCCTTTACTTTTTCGACTTGCTTCGGGGTTGCGTTATTACTGATGGCCACCAAAGCCTTGGTTTCTCTAGCCCACGTAGGAACAAGCGAATTCAAAAAAATTTCCCTTTCCACATAAAAGGTGGCGCAAAACAGGGCAATTCCCAAACACAGAGATGAAATGACAAAAGCGGAAAAGGATGAAAGGGTATTTCTAACTGCCCGATGCAAAAGAAATCGTAGCATACTCTTCAAGAAACCATCCTAAGATGTCCGGCTTTTTGGAACCGGAATTACATCAATAAAACGCTTATCTTTTATCATAACCGTCCTGCAATCGGGAATAGCTATGGGAAGCCGTTTATCATGAGTCGCAATAAGAATGGAAATTCCTCTAGCATGCAACGTGTAAAAAAGCTCAAGAATGTTTTTTGTGTGCTTATCGTCAAGGTTTCCTGTGGGTTCATCGGCAAGAAGCAAAACAGGACTGTGCACTATGGCTCTTCCTATGGCCACCCTCTGCTGTTCTCCACCGGACAGATATTTGCACACCACATCCTCTTTATCTTCAAGCTGTACGAGCTTGAGTACCGCTTTGACTCTCATATCTATTTCATTCTTAGAACAGCCGAGGATGATAAGAGGAAGGGCAATGTTTTCTTTTACGGTCTGTTTCCAAAGAAGGCGAAAATCCTGAAAGACTATTCCAAGAGAGCGTCTCCACAGGTGAAGATTTTTTCTTTTCAGCTTCCTAAAATCGTTATTCTGAATGATTATCTTCCCCCTGTCGTAATCCTCCTGTCCAGAAATTATTTTGATAAAAGTGGTCTTTCCCGAACCACTGGAGCCAAGGAGGAAAAGGAATTGATTGCGAAATATGGTTAAGCTGGCGTCTTTGAAAACCCAATCCGTTCCGGGATATTTTTTAAAAAGATGATCACAAAATATGAGAAGCTCATCTTCCATAAGACTGTAATTTTCCTGAAAGCGCTAATGAAAAAACTAAAACTGTTTAACACTCACAACATCACCAATCCATATCGTAAAATGCTGACCATCGCGCCCTTTTAAAACCATACCACCATCATCGGAAAAGTCGATTACCACGCCTTGAATATGTCTTTCCCCGGTATCCACAACAACTTCCTTTCCCAAAAGCATGGACTCTTCACGAAGCTTTTGAGCCCAAACACCCCAGCCAAGCTTTAAATAGCGATCATAGTATTTTTCAAAGATAGATAAAAAGGCGATCAATATCTCCTGCCTCTTAAAATTGCGGTGCGATCCGAGTTCAATAGCAAGCGATGTGGGTTCATACCTAAATTCCCCGATAAAATCTTCCTTTTCGTAGTGCACATTGATACCAAGGCCGAGTACTACAAAGCGTGTTTTCTGAGGTTCAATGTGGCTTTCCGAAAGAATACCCGCAAGTTTTTTTCCGTCAACCACAACATCATTGGGCCATTTGAGTTTGCATTCCAGAGAATAAAGCTCTCTTAGGGTATCAATCAAAGAGAGGGCCGCAAGGAGTGTGAGATGATGCACATTTCTGGGAGGAATGTCAGGGCGTAATATCATGGAGAGATATATTCCTTTTCCGGATTTTGAAAGCCAACCTCTGCTTAGACGCCCTCTTCCCTTGGTCTGAGAATCCGCTACAATGCATGTTCCTTCCGGTTCACCCGAAATGGCCAATTCCATAGCCTTGTCGTTGGTAGATGGCAATTCCTTGAAGTAATAATAGTTGAGCCCAATGCGACCCGTTTTCAGAAGAGAAAGTACTTCAATATGATGAACAGTATCAGGCACATGGGCCAGCTTATAGCCAAAACCGGTTTTCTTTTCAAAGCCATAATCCAGTTCTTCAAGAAAACGAATGTATCTTGAAACAACTGTTCTGGAAAAGCCCAGATGTTTTGAAAGCTCTGTGCCAGAGAGAACTCCACCCGGTGCGCTCCTGAAAAATTTAAGAATTTTAATTAAAACTTCATCCCTACGATTTATCTTCATTTTTTTACGCGTTTTTTCAGGAAACCCTAATCCCGGTTGCCACAACTAAAAGAAAAACTTCCGTAAGTTGACAGGTTGCGCCATAGAGATCCCCCGTAAGACCTCCAAAATATTTCCTATGAATCCATCTCGACCCAAAAATCAAAAAGATTGAACAGATCAGCATAATGCCAAAGAAAACCGGATTTAAAAAAAAGCAGGGCACCATTGTAAGAAAGGCAAACCATAGTGTTTTGGTTTCAAACCCGGCTATAAAGCTTCCTCCAAGTCCCTCTCCGCTTCTTGCTGAGGGCATTCCTGGAGACAGTGCCACCATTGAAAATCTGCCAAAGGCAGGTGCCAAAATAATAGGATACCACAGACCATTTTCTACCAGGTGAGAAAAAGCGGTGGCCTTTAGGGCGATGCAAATTATAAGACCTATTACGGCGAAGGCTCCAACATTGCTATCTTTCAATATAGCCAGCCTTCTTTCCACGGTGTAACCACCCCCTAGAGCATCAATCCAGTCGGCAAAGCCATCATAATGAAGCCCCCGAGTAATCCAGGCATCAAAGGCAACTCCAATATAGCCCAGAAGATTAGATGGAAACAGATTTCTAAAAGCGTAAAGTATAAAAGAAATAAGCCCACCAATAATTAAGCCAACCAACGGGAAAAAGACAAAACTTTCAGAAAAAGAACTCAATTTTCCCTGGATCGGTATTTTTGTTAAAAATGATAGGGCAGTAAAAAAATTGTCAACCAATCTCTTGCAGTCTATGAAATCCGGTTTAGACAAGGTTCCGTAATCCTATTTGATATATTTCGGTGCAGCTTTTTTCCATTTACCCATGAATCAGCAAGAAGCTCTCCTTAAGGTCATTGATTTTCATTTTTTATCACAACTGGCAAACCAGCCACCATCCATGTTACCGTTTTTGAAAGAGCAGCAAGTTGCTGATTTGTCCAGCCCGCAAGGTCTCTAAATCGCCTGGCAAGAGCGTTTTCTGGTACTATACCCATTCCTACTTCATTGGAAACAACAATAACAGGAGTATTACACTGAAGCTTCATAAAACTACACAGTTTCTCGACCTCCCTTTTTGGGTCCAAACCCTCCGAAAGAAGTATATTGGTTAGCCATAGAGTAATACAATCAATCAGGACAACACTGGCAGATTCAATTGATCTTCGAATCTGATCCAGAAGATTAACAGGGGCCTCCCTGGTCTCCCAAAAAGAACCTCTTCTTTCCCGATGGATCCTGACACGCTCCGCCATCTCCTCATCAAGGATCCTTGCAGTGGCAATGTATATACGGGGTGGGGGCAGTTTCAGGGCAAGTTGTTCTGCATAGCCACTCTTTCCGCTTCTCGCACCTCCTAGTATCAGATGGAAACCAGGCGAAAGATTCATACAAAAACCCTAATTTATGATTTCCACCAGATGCTCATTCACCAGGCTATCTACCAGATGGGGCAGGGGCTCTTTTATTGTGCCAATTACACGGACAGGTTCTTGAGTCAGAGGAATAAGAAGCTTCGTTGCACTGGATGCCCCAATTGCAGCTACCATATCTGGTGTGACTTCACCCATCATTGAGTGAGCAATAACAATAGAGATAGGCCCAATTATGATATCAGCCTTTAACACTGAATGGCATATAGCCGATGAGCCTGTTGCTCCCTTGTTTGCTCCCGCTTTCAACATCTGGGCAGTAGCTATAGCGTTTGTTCCAAGGGCCCACACTTCCACCTTCTCTTCAAAGGTTTCCTTTATTTTTTTTATTATAACAGAGCCAATACCGCCGCCCTGACCATCAATAACCGCTATTTTCATTTTCTTCTCCGACTATTACGGAAAGAATTTCCCTGAGTTTCTCCTCACTTTCAAAATCTATTACTATTTGTATTTTCTTACGAAGCCTTTTTATCTTTACTTTTGCTTTAAAGAACTCTCTAAGGATGTTTTCTTCTCTTTCGTAAATTTTCTGACATTCTCCATTGTCATCTTTTTGGTCGGGTTCTTTCAACAGATTAGAATCTGCTGTTAACAGCTTCTTAACCAATCTCTCCGTTTCTCGAACACTGAGAGAGTTATTTATTATTTTGTTCCGCACTGCTTCCTGAAGTTCTGCCGAAGGAAGAGAAAGAAGGGCTCTGGCGTGACCCATGGTTAATCTTTCATCAACAATATCCTGCTGAATGGCTTCCGGAAGAGATAAAAGACGCAGGATGTTCGCTACCCCAGAACGGCTTTTTCCAACCCTAGATGCAATCTCCTCCTGTGTCAGACCAAACTCTTCCTGTAGCTGCCTGTATGCCAGTGCTTCTTCAATGCAGCTCAAATCTTTTCGCTGAATGTTTTCAATAAGTGCAAGTTCTACCTTCTCAGATGGCGAAACATCCTTAACAATCACAGGAACTTCGGAAATCCCAGCAATTTTTGCCGCTCGCCACCTTCTTTCACCAGCAATAATAAAATAGCTATCTCCTTCTTCAGCCTTTGAAACCACCAGGGGCTGGAGAATACCCTTTTTTTTGATTGAAGCGGCCAGTTTTTCAAGGTCTTTATCGTCAAGGGAATATTTGCGTGGCTGCACCGGATTAGGAGAAAGCCTATTTATCGGACAAAGAAAAAATTGAATATCATCATTTAATACCCAATTTTCACCGAAAATATCCTTAATGGATCTCCCAAGCCCCTTCTTTCTGGCCATCACTTTACCCCAGATCTGCTTAATTTAAAGGATTCGCGTAGAAATTCCTCCGCGAGAGCAAGATAGGCCTTTGCACCAGGGCAGTGCCTGTCATAGAAGAGCACAGGCAACCCATGACTCGGTGCTTCGCTCAATCGAACATTCCTGGGAATTATGGACTTGTAGGCATAAAAAGGAAAATGCTTTTTTATTTCGTTCACAACCTGATGAGACAGATTATTTCGACGATCAAACATGGTGAATACAATTCCGTTTATTTTTAGTGAAGGATTCCAACGCAGTCGAATTTTCTTTACCGTGTTAATCAAAAGGGATAAACCCTCCAGGGCATAATATTCGCACTGTATGGGAATTAGCACAGCATCAGCAGAAACAAGCGCGTTAACCGTAAGCATTCCCAGAGATGGAGGACAATCAATAATTACAAAAGAGCAGTATTTGCGCAGAAGCTGCATTCTTTTTGCCAACAAAAACTCCCTTTCATCAATTTCTCCCGCAGTCCATTCAATGGAAGCAAGGGATGGATGGGATGGCAAAAGCCACAGGGGAAGATCTTTTATAGGTTGTTGTAAGGGCGGAAAAGTAGCCTGATCCAAAATAAAAGACATGAAAGAAGGATCATCTGGAGACAATCTGACCCCCAGGCCACTGGATGCATTAGATTGGGGATCACAATCCACTAGTAGAACCTTGTGACCCATGTAGGCAAGAGAAGTTGCCAGGTTCACAGCAGTTGTGGTTTTTCCAACACCTCCTTTTTGGTTGGCAATTGCCAATGTGTATGTGCGACCTTTATCCATGTTCTTTCGGCAAAATTCCCCATGATAAATTTCTAAACATCTTCGAAAGTGCAGTTTAAAGCACAATATTTATCCCTGTCCAGATGGAAATCACTCTATTGAATGTAGTATTTCTTGTCATTCAATTTTATAAAAAAGCCCTTATCATTCTCTTCCACCCACGCTGCCAACTGGTAATATGCCGGTCTTGAAAATCTTGCGGGAACTTCACCATTCTTAATACGGCAATGTAAAACGTTATTCTTGTCCGCAAAAAGAGTACTCAAATCAAGTTCTTCGCTTCTCTTCAAGTGCTTAAAGTGGGCCAAAATTTTTTCGAATGAGCCATCTCTTACTCTGTCAACCCGTGTTATTATGAAAGGTGTATCCTCAACATCAAGTTTACACCTTTCGCCCTGCCATTTAATCCAAAAGCCGTTCTCCGGGTCATATTCAAGATTTTCATAAAAAAGCTCAATTATGTCTTTTCTTATAATGGGTCTGTCTTCATAAAACCAATTTCCTTCGGCATCAACTTTAATCCCACATTCCGATGACATGATATCACTCCCGCAAAGACTCAAAATTGCTTCTTGCTATCAAGAAGAAGAGTTACTGGTCCATTGTTTATAAGATGTACCTCCATCATTTCACCAAATACACCCGTAGAAATTTTCAAACCAGACTTTCTAAGAATTTCTATAACCTTTTCATAAAGCTCCGTTGCCTTGTCAGGAGAAGCCGCACTCACAAAGGAAGGCCTCCTTCCCTTGCGGCAGTCTCCATAGAGGGTAAACTGAGATACAACCAAGATTTCACCGCCCATATCCTTAACCGATCTGTTCATCTTTCCCGAGTCATCTTCAAAGATTCTAAGGTTCAATATTTTATCGGCCATGTACCTGCAGTCATCCTGAGTATCCTCGGATGAAACCCCCAGAAGGACTAAAAGGCCTTCGTCTATAGCTCCTACCTGCTCACCCCTGATTATAACCTTGGCTTTCTTAACCCTTTGAATCACAGCTCTCAAGCTAACACCTCCAGTACAAAAAACAGCCCAGTGGATTCAAGCCCTGTTCAAATACCAAATATCAACCAAAGAAGCTTATACGCCCTTTAGAGCGAACAATTAAGGAAAAAATTTTTCTCCGCGGTAAAGCTCCCACATTTGCTTAACCATAACAATGGATTCTCAATCAAGCCCACCACCTTACAATTCTTGAAAAACTAAAGAAAAACTGTATTTTGAAGACCTTTGAATTCTTTCTGAGTGGTTTTTGGTGAATAATGAAAAGACCCTTTGTACTCCTTGTAAATCCCTGGATAACGGATTTTGCAGCTTTCGATTTGTGGTCAAAACCGTTAGGGCTTTTGTATATTGGAGCCTTACTAAAAGGAGCAGGAATAGATGTCGCTTTAATTGACTGCCTTGAAAGAAATTCTAACTCAGAAAAAACCAAAGGAATAATACCAGGCAAGGAAAAACAATTTGGAACAGGAAAATTTGACAAAAGACCTATTGAAAAGCCAGAACCTTATAAATCTATTCCCAGGCGATATTTCATATATGGAATAACGGAAGAAGCATTAATCGAGAAAATAAGTAACCTCTGGCGGAAACCTGACCTAATTCTGGTTACTTCCATAATGACATACTGGCATCCCGGGGTCAGGGAGACCATCAGGGCAATAAAAAAACGTTTACCATCAGTTCCTTTGTGGCTTGGAGGCATATACGCACGTCTTTGTTATGAACATGCCGTACGAACATCGGGTGCGGATTTCGTTATAAAAAGACCCATCTCACATCTTCCAGAACTCCTCGAAAAAAAGCTCGGCACTGAAATCCAAAACAAAAGGGAATGGACAAACTTCACATTATTTCCATCTCCCGCATGGGAGCTCATGCCAAAGGTCAAATACCGAGTTTTACTTACAAGCGTTGGATGTCCCTTTAAGTGTTCCTACTGTGCGTCAAGAATCCTGCAACCGAACCAAGAATACCGGCCTTTTACTTTGCTATTATCTGAAATACTTGAAGGATACCAATCCGGTATAAGGGACTTTGCTTTCTACGATGATGCCCTTCTTTTCACAGGATGGCAGGTTGTAAAACCTCTTTTGGAAGAAATAAGAAAACTTGGCATATCTGTCAGATTTCATACACCAAATGCACTCCATGTAAGAGCCCTGAACGAAAAAAGGTGTGAACTATTGTTTAGTGGTGGTTTTAAAACCATCAGGCTGGGTCTGGAAACCACATCAAAGGAGCATCAGAAAAAATGGGGGCAAAAAGCAGAAAACAAAGAATTTACAAGAGTTGCCAAACTTCTTTTGAAGACTGGTTGGGAAACAAAGGACATTGGCGCTTACCTCTTATGCGGTGTACCAGGACAGAAACCATCGGAAGTAAAAGATTCAATAGACTTTGTTGCGGACAACGGAATTTTGCCCTTCATTGCTGAGTTTTCACCCATACCAAAAACGAAAATATGGAATGAAGCAAAAAGGATAAGTCCCTTCGATATCGAGAAGGAACCTCTTTATCACAACAACTCATTCTTTGCCTGCAGGCGAAGTGACTTTACCTATGAAGACATGGTTAGTTTGAAAAACTATGCACGAAGAGTACGAGGTCTTTTGGTTACAAGTTCTAAAGCCAGCTCTACTGACACATTTTCTTCGTGATTGCCATTTCTTTCAGATATTCTTCTTATTAAGGCAGAATAGGCCTTGTTCCAGAGCTCGGGCAAATGTTCAACGCTGTGAGGATAAATGGAAAATCCAGCATAAAACCGCAGTGGATAGGTCAGACGCTTGCCAAATTCAAGGCTTGTAAGAAAGTGTTCACTCTGATTTGCCACAGATTCTATAAGACTCTGGGTGCACCTGGGAAGCAAAATGCCAACCCTGTTTTCCCCGATAATACCGGCTGTTGCATTATCTGGTAAAATCTCTGTTTTTAAAACCCGGGCAATCTCCTGC
>JALXAE010000191.1 GCA_026992355.1 Syntrophobacterales bacterium
TTACTATTCAGTTCGATTGAATACCTATCAGTATCGTGTATATAATTGTAAGCAATCTCGTTACCAGTATCCCTTTGAGGATTCGCATGTTTGAAATAAATGCCTATTGGTGCGTTGTAAAGCTCACAATTTAGGACCCGAACGTGTTCTGCTCTTAACAAAACTATACAAGCCGTATTCAGGTGTACTCCTTCACTTCCTAGTCCAGCCCCTTGCACTTTACAGTTCCTCACGATGACATCTTGCGTTCCGGCGTACACTACCACAAACCCCACATTGTCACCTCCAGCCCCCATCTCAGCAATACAATCTGAAATCTCGAATCCGTCAGCGGAAATGTCTTCCCCTAAAAAGAACCATGTAGATGCACCGACAAAATGAATTCCCCTCACATGATTGTACTTTTTTTGGATGGAAAAAACTGTAGAAAGGTTTGACTGGAATATTACCTCTTCGCTTCCATAATTTCTGAAGGTTATGGGATTCTGTGCCGTTCCATCGTATCCATTAAACTTCGTGATTATTTGTGATGTAATAGCGTAGGTGCCACCTCGAAAGTAGACAATATCACCAGGGTGGGCATTATACCATGCTTTAATGGGGGTTCTCCAGGGATGACTGATATCATTTTCTTCATAAGATATCGAATCATCTCCGTTGGTAGAAACATAGAGAGCTTTGGCGTCTGCTTTACTTAGCAGAATGGCTGAAGGCACAAAAAATGAAGTTATGGTCGCAAAAAGGGCAACTAACATAATTTTGCTCATAGGTGGTCCTCCCAATTCTCAGATAGGTTTCTTATTAGACTTGCAATATTGATGCCATATTGCATGAACATCATCCTTCTCTATGAACTAACCAATTCATATTTGCACTCTTGGCAATCACTTTGCGGCTGATAAATTTTTCTGGATTAGGCAGGAATCCTGCTTTTGAACTCTTTTCCTGACAAAATATATTAATCTTGTACAAATTGGGCCTCACCATCTGCGAGGAGGCCCTTCTGTTTTCTTGCCCGTACTTTTCCTCTTCCCTGGACCTACCCCTCTCACTCAAGCTGGAGCGCCACTCTTTTTCCTGCTACTACTATAGCCGTAAGATACCAATAATGAGGATAGTACAAAACTGAAAGGAAGGAACCGGACACGAAAAATCCAGCAAAAGATGCAAGGAAGCCAAAAGACAAAGCAGATAGGTATTTGTTCGCATCACTAGGGACTTCCAAACATCTTATTTGAAGAATATCTTTTATATTCAGGCACAATAAAGACAAGTAGACAATTATTCCAGGTATTCCTAACTCGGCCAAAAGGGTAAACCACAAGGAATGGGCAACGCGACCGTACATACCTCTTTTCAACTCAGGCGGTTGGTACCTGGGAAAAAGTACCTGAAAATTATTTCCCCCTACACCTAGTGGATGATCAAGAAACATTGCCCATGCAGCCTTCCATGAAAGAATCCTTTCCTGTGCAGTGCCGGAATGAATTTCTTTAACTGTGGACATTTCCTGAAGGTATTTGTCCCCGCCGAATTCGAATATCAACAAGCCAATAACAATAACCAATATAGCGCTTTTAATCTTATATGAACTCACAGCCCATGCTACTACCATCATGCATATTAGTCCGACGAACCCACCCCTCGAAAATGATATTACAACAGCCAGAACACCAACTATAACGCTACCCAAGTAAAAGAATTTTTTCTTTGTTTCTTTTTCTACAAAGAACAGAAAATATGGGAAAGGCAACCACGTATTTATATATAGAGATAGATCGTTTTCATCAGCAAAGTAGTTCCCTGGACCTAGACCACTATGGAAAAAAGAGTAAATTGAAACGTAGACCATTAAAAAAATGAAGAGCATTACTAGCTTTTTCAGTCTGGCAAAGGAACTTACCGAAATGACCACAGCTAGGATAAATGGAAATATTAGCAGCATATTCCTAGTGGTAGCAAAAGCGAGATAATTGTTGTGAGCAAAAGGAATATGAAGTCCCAGTAAAACTATAAACACCCCTATTAGCAGAACTTGTCTAGTCAATACGTACTGAAGTTTTCCGCTAGTTATCAATAAAACACTGAGAATAAAAATGATGACCATTGTAGGTCGCAGAAAACCAATAGATAAAATATCCTGCACTCTACCATAATCGAAAATAAGAAAAAGGCATGCAAGAATAAATAGCTTAGAATTGTTATCGTATTTTGAAACAGTCACTTTTGCTAATGGAAAAGCTTCCTTGAGAGAGGAATAAATATATACCTGTCGTATGTAAGCTGGACACAGTAACCAACAAAAATAACCAATGGTATTCCTAAACCCATCATATAAGCCAGCATTAGTATTTTTTTCGGGGAGTCATACGCTTTTGCCATGAGCCACCATATGGGCCTATGGACTAGGTATACACTGTAAGAAGCATACGAAATAAAGTAGGTAATCTTATGAAATTTTTTGCTCTCGAAATTCTTGAATAATGCAACAGTCCAATATGCAAAGCACAGCATTATTACATCCACAAGGACAAAGGCTTGGGCTGAAACGAGTGAAAATAGTTGTGGTTTAGCCCCACTTAGGTATATTTTTGGATAAGAGTACCTGAAATAGAGCCATATGAACAAAATCAGGAATATGGACAAAAATACTACCCAGCGTGCCGACATTTTTTCAAGTATCTTCCATTTGCATGAATATGCGCCAGATAAAAAAATAGGTAGGTACATTAGAAGCCTTTTGTCGCCGATTCCAAATAGTATTTTTGCAGAGATTATTCCTGCTACCAGCGAGCCTATAAAGATGATCAAAGATTTTGTTCCACTAACCAAAAGTTTCATGAGAACGAAGATTACATAATACGTGAGCATTAATCCTATAAACCACAATGTCATTACCGCCATGCAATTTTCCCTAGCGAGTATCATCTGCAAACCGAGGCAATTAGTTAAAACTGTGCATGGGTTAATATTGATAAATTGAGGGAAAATCTTAAAATATGTCAGCATAGCTAGGATGTATAGAGGATAAACCCGAAGGTACCTTTTTATCAAAAAATTCCAGATCTGTACTCGATTTTCAATAACCGGATAATTATATTCAAGCAAATATCCGGACATGAAGGTGAATAATGATAGAGCAAGGTATCTATTGAGGTGGTTCAGCCAATGGAGATTGTAATGAACCCCCAAGAAGCTAACCTGGTAGAAGTCTACGGAATGAGCAGGCAAATGGTGAAAAAGGATAATTATGATTGCCAAAGCTCTGAGTCTTTCAAACAGAATTAGCTGACTCTTGCGAACAGAGGAGGACTTGAGACTAGTGCAAGACATTTTCTATCATTGATGCATAGTTGGCTAAGTAGACTTCTTCGCTAAGCTTTTCCTGAACATACTTAAAACCGTTTTCCGCTAGTCTATCAGCCAAGGCCTGATCTTTCAGGAGCAGGGCTATCTTCTGGGAGAGGTCCACTATATTTTCTTTCTCGAATAAAAGACCATTATACCCATCTACAATTAACTCCGGAACCCCATCTATATTTGAAGCGATTATAGGTTTTTTTGAAGCCATTGCTTCCCTCAACACCCTTGGGGAAGAATCAGTCCTAGAAGCCAAAACATAGAGTGAGCACCCTGACATCAGTTCAATAACCCTTTCATATTCGACGGCATCACATAGTTCTATCTTGGGATCACCACCAGCCAAACTCTCGAAATATTCACGTCCACTTGGACACCAACCAACAATTTTTAGAGAATATTCTGGGAATTGATCAGAAATAGCCTTGAACGCTTTTATAAGTATGTCCACACCTTTCAAGTACCAGGGGAACCCCAGAAGAAGAATATATTTCTCGTCCCTTTTTGAAGCTTCGATGAAGCGTTCTATCGGCACAAAATTCGGAAACACTGTAATTTTCACTTGGTCTTTTTCTATACCCAGCGAAACAAGTTGTTTCGAATGCACCAGCTTAACCATATCGGCCCTTTTCAAGACACCCTTGATCATTCTTTCTGCTACGTTTCCTTTTATCTGTTCTGGTATTCCGATACGAGGCTCACCCAGTCTGCTGAATTTAAATGCTGACTCGAAGTTACCGTTTACCTCTATAATAAGTTTCGTTCGTGTTAACCTGCGTAATAATAGACCAGCCACGCCACTTATAAGAGGATTAGGTGAAACAATCACATCAAAGCCCGAGCTCCTGAATAGTTTTATGCCGTGTAATATAAACATCCAAAAGGTGTAAGCATTTCTTATGACTGCATTTTTCGTTATGTAAGGGAAACCAATAACTGAGAATTCTCCGATTTGTAAACTTATCAAGTTCTTTGCTACACTCAACTCAACTTGCCCGAAAAAATCATAAATCTCCGCCTGAATGTTAAAGGCTTCAGCTAAAAGTGCTTTATTTCCACTTCGACGACTGTATTGAATTGCCATTCCAGCATAATACAAAGCCGAATCCTTGGCATTTTCTTGCATGAAATTTAACGCAATAAAGGAATTCGCTTCAGCGAGTTTAGTCGTGCTTCTGTTCTTTTTAGCCAACTTTAAAGACATTTTCAAGTAGAAATCGGCGGTTTCTGTCTCAAGCAAACTACTGTGATAATATCCAAGGTGACGGTACACATTAAAACGCACTTCGTCAGAATTCAACTTGTTTAAAAATGGTTGACAGGCCAAAATTCTTCTGGAATACTCCTCATTATCTCCTTGGATTCGCGCAACTCTAGCACTAAAAAACAAGGCATTGAACCGAATGGAATCTGGAAAATTCCGACTCTTTTTCAAAATAACCTTCTGTAAAGAATCGGCTAAATAAATATCATGATCTGCATAATACTCCCCCAAAGCCATCATGCGCATGAATTTTCGAGATGGATCTTGCTCGGCTTTGTAAGACTTGATCAATTGACTCTCACTCGTTTGTCCGAAAACAGTAAACGAACACATACTTATTATAACAATAAATAAAACCCTAAGG
>JALXAE010000192.1:0-11267 GCA_026992355.1 Syntrophobacterales bacterium
AAAGGGATTCTCTTTACTGATGAATATCGATGTCATGTAAGGGATTTGATTTTATTTGTGGCTATTATAGCCTTATTTTTTTTCTTTTTGAAAACCCTATTTTGATTTCCTCTTTTGTGATTATATCCATTTCTATCGATTTCTCCTGGTCTTGATCTCTTTGTTTTGGAATTTCGGTACAAAGTCATTTTTAGTTCCATCCTGCCGGTGGGATTTTTAAGGTGATGTTCATGTTCATATTAATATCGAGCTTTAGTACTTACATTCGCCTCGTGTTCATATTGTCTGGAGCTTATATTGGGAATTTTATGGAGTGTTCGTTATCTGAGTACAAAACAGGGGCAAGTGCCCCTGTTTACAGGCAGAAATGTGGTCAATTTTTATAAATTTTCATTTGACCGTTAGCTTAATTGTGCCTTTGTTGTTTCCTCTGTTAATATCCTGGGTTCTGTGTTCGGGATCTGCTTCTGCTCGAGCGGTAAAGGTTCCGAGGAAAACCTTATAGTTAAATTTGAACTCCACATGGCAGGTTTCATTTGGCTTTAGTGAAGAACACGCTTTGGAAGAATCTATCCATGTGCCTTGAGCTGTTCCTGGAGGGTAATCATGTGGCCTGTGCAAATGCACATTGAATGGTCTACTGGGTCTATTTCCAGTGTTTCTTACTAGAACATGTACAACAAAGTTCTGCCATGAGTATCGAGTAGTGTGATTTGCGTATACTCTAGTGACTGCCAGGTCAACTCCAGCCTGTTTTACGCGAACCTTTATTATTCTCGGTACAGAGTTATTATGCTCGTTGAGTTCATGAATTCTAATGGGGGTGTTGACCCCACCACCAAAGGTGTAGGTGCCAGGTGCTAAAGGAGTAAATTTATAAACAGCCTGAGTTGTTTGGTTTGGTTGAATAGTGGATACGGGAACTTCCTTGTGTTCCACTATATCGTTTTGACCCGGTAGATCCCCGTGAATGTCAAAATGCATGAATGTTGCTGATGGTGCGTCCCCAATATTTTTAATGGTTGCGTATATGGTTATAGTATCTGATACTCTAATGTTACTGGTGTTTACTGGATTTATGAAAAAATCCACTATCTTAAAGTCAGGCCCATGAATATGAATAGTTTTGGATAGGGTATTATTGTTTTCATTACTTTCCTTTACAACGTTTTGAGGGTCAATGACACATTTTATTTGAAAATTGCCCGGGTATTCTGCTGCATAGTTCATTTTAATAGTGGCGGTTTTATTTGGACCTATAGGTGGAACAGGCAAAATTCTTGGGGTTGCTTCGTTGCCTATTTTTACCAGCAGCGTAGTTGCCTCTGTACCTGTACCCGGAATTGTAAACTGACGGGAATTTTTCGGTACCGGATGGTGCCCCGGACCGTATTTGTCCGCATTTGTTACACCTTGAGTCATGGAATTTAGAGGAATTGTACTTCCGGAAGAGTTTCTAACGATAATTCTTATTTCGAACCCTTCCCCCGCTTTAGGTTTCGACGGAACCGTACTGATGGATTGAATGCTCAGATCCGGCTTTCGTTTCAATGTAGGAATTGCCGGGTGTTGTACTTGTTTGAGTGGACCCGTATTTGGTGGACTTGCAAAACAAAAATTGTACAAAAGGAATGTGGTTAGCAAAATTGTTAAAGCTATTTTCCCGCTCATGATATCCTCCTTTATGTGCCTAGTTTAACATTCTTCATGCCCGTTTACCTTTTTAAGTTTATCTGTAAGTGCCCTATTCGAAGAGAATAGTTCATGGAATTTTGAAGTATTTGATGGATATAAAGGAGATAGTTATTTTATCTTTTTTTACTAATTTGATTTTTAACGAAGGATTAATTTTCAGATTGTTTTCCGATAATTAGCTGGTTTCTATTAGTAAGCGAGATAGACTAGGCAGGATAATCACAAATGAAGACAATGAAGAAAACTTGGTATAACGAACAGCTAGAATAAATAAACCTTCCGGCTTTTTTACTCAACTTTGACGTGGTTTTAGCCTTAAAATGATGCCTTAATTTCAAGCTTCTGTTCGTATATTCTTTAGAATTTTGAGAAGGTCAAAATTCTTTCAAAACTTGAGTCAAGGAATCCTTAAGTGTAGACACAAGATATTCTATCTCTTGAGGTTTTATGGTAAATGGAGGACCTATTACCAGTGCATCTCCATCCCTGCCTGCGAGGCCAACAGATTTATAAAGTATGACCCCCTTTTTGAAAAGCATGTGCCACAATTTTTCGGTTATTTTTTGTCCCCTTGGGAAAGGCTTTAGAGTTTCCCGATTTTCCACAAGCTCTACGCCCCAAAGCAGACCTATTCCTCGAATATCTCCAACATTTGGGTGATTCCCCAACGCCTGATCGAGGTTTTTTTTAAGCATCCTGCCCATTTTGGAAACACGTTCTATGAGGTTGTCTCTTTCCAAGATATTTATGGTTGCCAGGCCCGCGGCAGCGGTTACAGGGTGGTGAGAAAAGGTTCCCCCGTGGTTAAAACCACCCATGGCCATTATTGCTTGATAATGTTCTTCCTTAGTGCCAATGGCAGACAGAGGAAGAGAGCCTCCGGATAAACCCTTGCCCAGAACAATAATATCCGGCGAAATACCGAAATGTTCACATGCGAACCATTTCCCCGTTCGACCCATTCCGACCATGACCTCATCCAATACGAGAAGTACATCATACTTTTTACAAATATTCGAAATTCTAGACCAATATTCAGTGGGTGGCACCGCAGCTGCCAGCGTAGCACCACTTACAGTTTCGGCCACAAAGGCGCTTACAGTTTCCGGTCCCAAATTTAAAATAGCATCTTCCAAGGCGCTGGCGCATCTAACATCGCACTTGGGATAGGACAATCCATACGAACATCTAAGGCAATAGGGTGGAGAAATGTGTTCGACGGAAAAAAGCATTTGAGTATAGGGCGTTCTGAAGCTGGTGCGCCCGGCAACTGACAAAGCACCAACCGAAAGCCCATGGTAGGATTTCCATCTCGATATTACCTGCCATTTGCTTTCTCTTCCCTTAGCCATATGTACCTGTCTGGCCAGCTTTATGGCAGTTTCTATGGCTTCGGAGCCAGTGGTCATGAAATAAAACCTGCTGATTCCCTCGGGGGCGTGGTCTGCAAGCTTTTTTGCAAGCTTTTCAACGGTTTTCGTATCAAACATGGTTGGATGAGCGTACCATAGGTGCAAGAGCTGTTTATAAACCTCATTGGCTACTTCCTGCCTCCCCTGCCCAAGATTTACAACTATAGCTCCTCCACTGGCATCGAGGTAGCGTTTACCTGATGCATCAATAATCCAGTTGCCTTCTGCTTTCACGGCCGTAGGAACTGATGCGTCAGGGTGTCGATAAAAAACATTACTGGCTTGCTTCATCTTGCATTCTGCTACATGCCTAAATAGGCTTCTTTTATTGATGGATCACGAAGCAGATCTGACGATTTTCCTTTTCTCACAACACTTCCAACTTCCAATATGTAGGCAAAATTAGTGTTATTAAGAGCAATTTCTACGTTTTGTTCGACTATAAGCAGGCTTACATCCTCAGAAAGCTTGGAAATGACCCTGTAAATTTCCTGGACAACGACCGGTGCAAGGCCCAAAGACAGTTCGTCAATTATCAAAAGCTGCGGTCTGCTCATCATTGCACGACCTATGGCTAACATCTGTTGTTCCCCGCCCGAAAGGGTACCAGCTCTCTGATTCATACGCTCTTTTAGTATCGGAAATAGAGAAAGCACTTGATCAATGGTTTCTTTAATTTTGTTTCGCGCATGGGGAAGGTAAGCTCCCATAAGAAGATTATCCTTTACTGTCATATCGGCAAATACCCGACGTCCCTCAGGTACACAGGCAATTCCTAACTCAGCTATTTCATAAGGGGGAAGAGAGTGAATTTTCTTGCCGTTAAACAGAATTTGCCCTGATTTTATAGGCAAAAGCCCCATTATAGCTTTAATAAGACTTGTTTTTCCGGCTCCGTTTGCACCCAATACGGCGATACGTTCCCCCTTTCCCACCTGGAGAGAAATGCCTTTAAGAATGAGATTTTCTCCAATATCTAGATGAACATTATGAACTACTAGCACTGCTATCCCCCAAATAAGCTCTGATTACCCTGGCGTCATGGGATACTTCCTCTGGAGTTCCTTCGCAGATAAGTTTTCCCTGATCAAGGACCAGTATCCGATCGCTTAGCTGCATGATGGCCTTCATAACGTGCTCTATCCACAATATGGTCAATTTGAAATTTTTTCTTAGTTTATCAATCAACGCAATTGCTTCTCCCACTTCATAAGAGTTTAACCCGCCTATAACCTCGTCTAGCAAGAGAAGCCTTGGGTTGGTTGCCAATGCCCTTGCAAGTTCGAGTCGTTTTTTATCTATAAGATTCAAATTACCGGCCGGCGTTTGTTCTTTTTCAGCAAGTCCCACGGTTTCCAGCAATTCCTGGGCCTTTTCGATCCTTTCATTTTTGCTCCTGGATTTTTCGGAGATTGATAAGGCTACGAGAACATTTTCAAGGCAACTCATGGTGGCAAAAGGGCGTACTATCTGAAAGGTTCTTCCAATTCCCAGAGTTGAAATTTTGTGTGTGGGGTATTTTGTTATGTCCTTTCCGGCGAATTTAACTTTCCCACGATCACACTTTATTACGCCCGCAATTACATTGAATAGTGTTGTTTTGCCTGCCCCGTTAGGACCTATCAGCCCTACAATTTCTCCCTCTTGCACTTCGGCGGTTACATTTTCTAGAGCCTTTACCCCTCCAAAGGATTTACTCACTTCATTGAGCTCAAGTAGTAACATGATAGAACCCCGAATGGTTAAGTCTTCTGTTTTATTAGGTTTCCCATAAATCCAACTATGCCTTGAGGGAAAAACCTGGCAAAAATCATAGCCACTATGGCAAAAACAAGAACATGAAATTCTCCATAGACACGAATGTATTCGGACAATATTTCCAAAAAAAGTGCTCCCACAACAGGGCCCGCCATAGTTCCCATTCCTCCGATTACCGTCATTGCTAAAACAAGAAACATTGTATCCAAGCTGGGTATATGGGGAGTTATGAGTAAGAGGTAATGGCCGTACAAACCGCCGGCAAGAGCTGCCAGAGAACCCGCCATAACAAAAGCCGTCAATCTGACAAATACTACAGGGACGCCAACCGAGGCAGCGGCTATTTCATCATTTTGCACAGCCCTAAACTGCAGGCCAAGATCTGATTTTAATACAAAATAGATTCCCACAAGTACCAAAACAACTGCCGCAAGCATAATGTAGAAAGCAGTAATCTTGGAATAATTGCCAAACAAAAATGGAACCTTGAGTCCCATAGTTCCACGCGTTATCTTGTATTCATTCTGGATGATTATTCTTACAATTTCAGAAAAACCGAGTGTGGTAAGACTTAGATAGATGCCCCCCATTCTAATACATAGTGCTCCCAGCGTGAGACTAAGCAAAGCTGCTAGGATAATTCCTGTAAGTATGCCAAAAAACGGAGGTATGCCGAACTTAACAGCCAGAATCCCTGAAGTATAGCAGCCGATGCCAGCAAAGGCAGCATGAGCAAAAGACACCTGTCCTGTATAGCCTGCAATCAGGTTCCAGCTGCTGGCCATTAAGACATAAAATAAACCACTGATAAGGCTGTGTAACCAATAATCACTAACCAAAAAAGGAAGAATTAATGCTACGACAAAAGCAATGCACCAGCTCACTAAGTTTGCTCTTTTCATCTTACTGTATACCTCAAGTTCCCCTATCGAATGAAAACATCTGCCTATTCATTGGAATTGCCTGTGTCCAAATAACCCTGTGGGTTTCAGGAACAGCACGAGTATAAGAATAACAAAACCGAACAAATGCTTGTAACCGCTTGATATGTAGGCCACTCCGAGATTTTCTACTATGCCCAGAATCAACCCACCTACAACTGCTCCGAGGAACGAATCCATGCCTCCTAGTACAACCACAACAAAAGCGGTCAAACTTATGCCCACTCCAACGGTCGGGACCACGGGGAAAATGGGTGTTAGTACAATCCCCGCTGCTCCTGCGAGCACACATCCCAACCCGAAACTAAAGAAGTTTATCCGAGTAGGATTAACACCGAGAAGGGAGGCCATTTCTCTGTCAATTGCTACTGCTCTGATTACTCTCCCAAGCCAGGTTTTGTGCAGAACTACCAGGAAAATCGAAATCAACAGAGCGGCAGTTACGAAGGAAACAAGTCTCTGATTGCCGTAGTAAAATAGTCCGAATAGGTTCTGTGAGCCCGATACCCAATTGGGTGGTTTTTGAGGATAAGGACCGAAGATAAACAGATAGAGGTTTTCCACTATGATATAGAGAATAAAAGTTATAATGAGAGAGTACATTTCATTACCGTAAGTGGGCCTTATTAGGAATCGTTCCACCACGAGTCCCACAAAGAAAACACATAGAATTGACATTGCAATTGATGGAAAAATTCCAAGATGTAAGGCTGAAGCAAAGGTGGCGCTCAAATACCCAGCCAAAACGTAGAATTCGCCATGGGCAAAATTAATTACCCTCATTACTCCCACAACCAAAGCAACCCCCAGAGCGCACAGGGCATAGCTGGTTCCCATGACAATGCCGTTAGTAAGGTACAGCAACAGATCAACCATCAGTTTTATATCCTCAGAAGGTTGTTTGTTCTTAAAACCTGGTTTCTTAGCCCGGATGATCCGCCTTCAAAGTCGGGATCATCCGGACGCGATTTGCTTCAACTTTAGCCTATTGTTTTCTTAATTTTCCTGTAGCTACGTCTTTGGGATAGACTACCACCTGTTTTCGATCCTGCCACTGAATAATCAACATAGGGGGCTGCCACTGATGGTATGCATATGTTCCTTTCGTGGTTCCAAACCTAACAACTCCACTGGATACCGTCAGGTTAGTGTTTTCCAGGGCCTCAACAATTTTATCAGGATTTGTACTACCCGCTCTGTTTAAAGCGTCGGCCGCAATGAGCAAAACATCAAAGATACTACGGGATTTATAATCCGTCGGTGGTTTATGAAATTTCTTTTTGTAAGCTTCACGAAATTCCTTGGCCACCTTTGTAAATGTAACTGCTGGGTGCATACGACTCACGAACAGTTCCAAATTGCCCGCATCACCGACAGTTTTCCAGAATTCAGGCCATAGACTTGGAGGTCCAGCACCTTCCAGAATAAGTGCTGTCTGAGGCACAATGCCCACTTCGTTTGCCTGGGCTATAAAGTAATGAACACCAAAGCCATAAACAAAAGCCAGAATAAGGTCAGGACCGAACTTCTTGATTTTGTTTAGCTCAGCATAATGATCTTGGCTTTTTCTTTCCGTGACCAGGGACGTGTAAGTGATTCCTGCCTTTTTCAATCCCTTTTCTGCTAGCTCTTTAATTCCTAAGCCCCAATCAGTATTTTCTGCAACTATTGCTACTTTTTTGAACCCGTAATCCTTGATAAATCCCAGAATATAGCCGTTAACTACACCGCTATTGCATGGACCTGCTCTGAAGACATATTTATAATTTTTCTTGGTGATGTCATCATGCCAGGCTTCGGCAATAATGAAGGGAACTTTAAGGCGATTAGCGACATCGATTTCAGCAAGAGCAGCTGAGGAATGACTTTCACCCACAACCATTACAACTTTGTCATGAGTGATAAGCTTTTCTATCGCGCTGGCGGCTTTTGCGGGATCTCCCGCAGTGTCTTCAAAAATCACTTCAAGCTTTTTGCCCAGTACACCTCCGGCTTTATTAATTCTATCAAGTGCTAACTCTATTCCTTCCTGAAAAGCCTTACCCGTTGCAGCGGCCGTCCCAGTCCTTGGCCCTACGACTCCTATTTTAATGGTTTCTTCAGCAGCCCAAGATTGAAAAATTAGGGCTCCACTAAACAGCATCAGCACACTTACGGAAAGCACAAAAAACCCTTTTAGCCAGTTTCTTTTCATGGTTCTCCTCCCTTGTTTTTCCGGGTTAACTTTAAAATTTTCCTGGCTTCACCCGGTGTGGCAATGCTTCGCCCGATTTCACCGGCGATTCTTACTATACGCTCAACCAGAGCCTCATTTGATGCCAATACTCCTTTTTGGTAATAGATGTTGTCTTCTAGTCCTACTCGAACGTGACCACCCATTAAAATGGAATGGACGGCCATGGGAAGCTGGGCCTTTCCTATTCCTGCTACTGTCCAGGTGCTTCCGGGAGGCAACATGTTTTTCAGATGTACCAATTGTTCAATGGAAGCAGGTTGAGCTCCCTTTAAGCCCATGACAAAATCGAAATGAAGAGGTTCATCAGCAAGGCCGGACTGCTGAAGTTCAATTGCTGCCGGAATCATTGAGGTGTCGAAGATTTCCATTTCTGGTTTAATTCCGCGTTCCTTCATGGCTTTGGCCAGTTTTCTTACTAGTTCGGGTGAGTTTTCATAAACCGCATTAGGAAAGTTTACAGAACCTGTTGTAAGAGAAGCCATTTCGCAGGGTACATTTAAGCGCTTTACACGACTTTCTAAAGTTGCGTTGGCCCGTCCGCCAGTAGAGATTTGAATAATTAGATCGCTTTTTCCCTTTAATCCTTCTACTACTTCCATAAACAGGTTTGGGTCATCAGATGGATTCTGCTCTTTGTCCCTGACATGAAGATGCAGAATGGAAGCACCCAGATCTTCACAACGCAAGGCACATTCGACAATTTCTTGAGGGGTTGTGGGAACATGAGGGTTATGTTCCTTTTTGGGTAAAGAACCTGTAGGTGCCACCGTTATGATAAGCTTCTCCATAATAAATTCCCTCTAGTAAAGTTTCACTATACGGTATATATTTTCATAGTATGTAATATTTGCAAAATTGGTCCATGTGAGTCAAGAAGAATTTTGTTGTCGGATTTTAAAGGTAAAAAAAGCTGCTGAGAGGGAAACCCAGCAGCTTTTCTAAGGTTTAGTAGGATCTGAGCAGGTTATTTCAATCTTAGGCGTTCGAGTAGTTCAGGTTTAGGAATACCGTTTTCGTCCCAATTTCTTAGCTTGTAATAGATAGGAAGCATTTTATCCAATTCGCATACATGCCCCTTGGCGGGTCCTGTTGGCATGGGTTCTTTTAACATTCGAGAAGGCAAAGTGTCGTCCTTTGCACTGAAACCAGCTTTTACGAGGAAAACTCTTTCGGCGTTTATAATGCGTTCTGCCGTGGTCATAAGGGATTCCATCGTATAATTCGCCCCGGTTGCACAATTTAGAAGCTCCAGTATTTTTACGGGTCTTATGTCTTTCGTTTTGCTTACGAGAAATCTTACGGAAAAAAAGACACACAATCCTGCCGAGTCTATAATAGCAAAAACATCCTGCCAGTCCTTGACTATTTGAGGTTTATCTTCCCAGGATAAGGGGTCAACCAGCATGGGTACACCCAGGATTTCAATATAGGCCGGATCTCCTCTCATGTGACTTGCACCTATAGGTGATGTGGCATAAGCTAAGCCCATACCTTTTTCTGCTCTCGGCTCATATCCTGCGAACTCCTGTCCTTTGGAAACCATTGCTAATTCGGGATGTCCGTAATTGGACGCAAGACGTAAGCTACCGCTGGCAAGCTGGTCTCCAAATCCTTCTCGTAATGCGGTTTTCTGAACCAGTTCTACTAAAGCCTCAGCATCTCCAAATTTAAGGGAACGACCAACAATTTTTTCATCAATTATTCCTCGCTCGAACATTTCCATAGCACAGGCAATAGTTGCACCCATTGTGATAGTGTCCATGCCCATTTCGTTGCAAATATAGTTTGCTTTTATAATGGCTTCCAAATTGTTAATTCCGCAGTTACTACCCAAAGCATAAATAGTTTCGTATTCCGGACCTTCTCCTTCCCCTTTAAAGGGGCCGTTTTCAACCCTAGTTACTCTTCCACATGCTATCGGGCATCCAAAACATGCTTTGGCTTTTACCAAATATTTTTCTGTCAGCACCTCACCGCCTATATCCTGCCAGTGTTCAAAGGTACCCTGCTGAAAATTCCTGGTAGGATAGGCACCAACATTTTGGGTTCCGGTGGATGTTATAGGGGTTCCATAAATTCTCAAAGGAGGCGGGTTATCACGGGTTGCTTCTTTAAAAACAGACATTACATCTTTTATTACCGCTTTAAATCCGGTCGGGTCGTGAATAGGGGGGCGGGAAGTTCCATAAACCACAACTCCTTTGAGATTTTTTGAACCCATTACAGCACCAACACCTGAGCGCCCTGCAGCTCTGTCTTTATCATTCATTATACTGGCAAAAAGTACCTTATTTTCTCCAGCGGGGCCAATTACCGCAGTTTTTGCTTCTTTTTTGGTTTCATTTCGAAGAAGGTTGTCAGTTTCGTGAGTGTCTTTTCCCCACAGATGACCGGCGTCTCGTAACTGGGCTTTTCCATCGCAAATCCATAGGTACACAGGATTTTGGGCTTTCCCCTCAAATATGATACCGTCGAAACCGGCTCTTTTAAGCATGGTTGGAAATTGTCCCCCAGAATTCGAACATGTGAGGGCGCCCGTTAATGGGGATTTGGTTATTACCATATAACGAGACCCGGTGGGAGCCCCAGTTCCCGTTAAAGGGCCAGTTAAAAAGATAAGTTTATTGTCTTCACTTAAAGGATCACATTTGGGATTGACTTCTTTGAGGAGAATCCTCGTTCCAAGACCGCGCCCCCCTACATAATCAATTGCTTCCTGTCTGTTGAGCGGTTCTTCTTTGATTGAGCCGTCTGAAAGGTTAACTCTCAAAATCTTTCCCATCCATCCCATGAGTGTTCCTCCTATTGTTTTATTTTTTGTTTTTTTGTTGTTATTGAATTTCGCGATCTAATTTGTGAGATGGACCTTTTGCAAAGAGAGGACGCCCTATGGAAATAAAAGTAGAAAGCTTCGCAATGTATCGTAAATATACGGAGAAGCTTAAGGGTAACAAAATAATCGAGGTTGCTGACGGGACAACTCCCCGAGATATTTTTAAATTCTTGGACGTACCTGAAAACATGCCCAAAATCATTCTTGTAAACGGAAGACCTCAGCCAGAAAACTACATTCTCAAAGATGGGGACCATCTGGTATTTTTCCCCCCTTTAGAGGGCGGTTAGCAACCCTTTATTGGTTGAGCTAATATTTGCTTTGCCAGGATTTCCGAAATTAATCGAGTTGTTTCTAACAAAGGTTCACTACACTTCTCTATTAATTTGTTG
>JALXAE010000192.1:11277-16281 GCA_026992355.1 Syntrophobacterales bacterium
TGGGAACGGCTATATTAACCGCGGCAACTGAACGGCCTTCCTTTAGAATGGGAGCAGCAATGGATCGGAGTCCAACGGAGAGTTCTTCATCGTTTATGGCAAAGCCCCTTTGACGTACCTTTTCTAATTCGGCAAGCAGTTGTTTAGGTGAAGTTATGGTTTTGTGGGTGATTTTTGCGAATTTCAATTTAGCAATTATTGATTTCAATTCATCATCTGGAAGGAAAGCCAGTTGAGCCTTTCCCATTGATGTACAATAGACAGGCAGTCTTGCTCCTATATAAAGGGGTTGAGGTAGCAGTTCCTCCGTCATGTATCGAGCAACGTACAGAATTTCCGTGCCATCCAGAACGGACATGTTTACGGTTTCACCTATTGTCTCAGAGAGGCTTTTCAAATAAGGCTCTGCTACTTCTCGAACGTCAAATTGACAAAGAGCGCCATAACCTAGGCTTAGCACTCGAGGTGCAAGGCGAAAGCGTTTGGCGGAGTTTCTATAGACATATCCAAGCTGCATTAGAGTATTGCAAAGCCTGAGAGTTGTGACCCTGCTGAGCCCTACTGCATCTGCAAGTTCTGTTAATGTGAGGGGTTCTCTAGCACGGGACAAGGCCTCCAGGATTGCAAACCCTCTAGCCACTGAATTTACAAAGGATTTTTGGTTTTTACGATCTTTTCCTCTCATCTGTTTGCAAAATGTTCTTTTTTTCTGTTTCTAATTCCACCTTGCAAAATATTTTTCCATATGGCAAAAATAGCAATGAACATTTTCAAAGTCAAATTATAAAATCTTTTAAGGTGAGTATCGTGGCGGCGAACGGTGGTGATTCTCTCCTTAAAATTCGGAATCTAAAAACATTTTTCAGAACAAACCATGGAGTTGCCAAAGCGGTTGATGGCGTCAGCATTGACATAAAGGCCAGGAAAGTTCTGGGAATTGTCGGTGAATCTGGATGTGGGAAAAGTGTTCTTGCCTATTCCGTTCTTCGTTTGTTGCCCATGCCACCAGCCTTTTTTGCTGGTGGAGAAATTTTTTTTGACGGAAAAAATTTATTAACCGCCTCTAAGGAAGAACTTCGAAGCATTAGAGGCAATAAGATAAGCATGATATTCCAGGAACCTATGACTGCTCTAAATCCCGTATTTACAGTGGGGGAACAACTTGCTGAAGTCTTCAGGGTACATCAAGGAGTTTCGAGAAGAGATGCCCTAGAACAATCTATTGAGATGCTTAAAATGGTGGGAGTTCCTGCTCCCGAGGTTCGAATTAAAGAGTATCCCTTCCAGCTTTCTGGTGGTATGCGACAGCGTGTAATGATAGCTATGGCTCTCGCTTGCCGTCCCAAACTCTTAATTGCCGATGAGCCTACAACAGCTCTTGATGTTACCATTCAGGCTCAAATACTGGAATTGATGGAGAAACTGCGAAAGGAACTGGGTACTTCTATAGTCTTAATTTCCCACGATTTGGGTGTGATAGCTCAGATGGCTCACGATGTTGTAGTTATGTACACGGGACGGGTTGTTGAGCAAGCTAACACGCTGGAGATATTTGACCGCCCTTTACATCCCTACACCCGTGGGTTGATGAAGGCCATACCCAGGCTTGATATGTCGGCAAAAGATGGTGAGCTCTACGAGATTCCCGGAATTGTTCCTAGCCTCTTTGATTTGCCGGATGGCTGTTCTTTTCATCCAAGGTGCAAGTTCGCGAAAGGTATTTGTAAGCGGCTTAAACCTCAGCTGGAAGAGTTAAAACCGGGTCATCTGGTTGCATGTTGGCGAGCTGAGGAGTTCATGAATGCTTGAGGTTCACAACCTTAAGAAATATTTTCCGGTGAGGCGGGGGTGGTTAAGGAGAATTAAGGGTTATGTCCATGCAGTTGATGGGGTATCTTTTCAGGTTCGGGAGGGAGAAACTCTTGGACTTGTTGGAGAATCAGGTTGTGGAAAATCCACGACTGGAAGAACGATTCTGAGGTTAATAGAGCCTACTTCTGGCACAGTGAAGTTCAAGGGAGAAGACATTTTTGCTCTTTCTCATGACAGGCTTCGAGTTTTGAGAAAGGAGATGCAAATCATTTTTCAAGACCCCTTTGGTTCTTTGAATCCTCGCTTGACTGTTGAAAAAATCGTTGAGGAGCCCCTGCTGACTCACAAAATTGGTACTAGAAAAGAACGCCGAAAAAAAATTGAAGAAATGCTTGAAAAAGTAGGCCTTCTTCCTGAACATATGCGCAGATTTCCTCACGAGTTTTCCGGCGGACAGCGTCAGAGAATCATGATCGCGCGTGCTTTGATTATGAATCCCAGCCTGATAATAGGCGATGAGCCAGTGTCGGCTTTAGATGTTTCTGTTCAGGCTCAGATTTTGAACCTTCTTGCTCGCTTGCAAAGGGATTTTTCCTTTTCGCTAATAATAATTTCTCATGACCTGAGCGTTGTACGGTACATTTGTGATAAAGTTGCCGTTATGTATCTTGGGAAGGTTGTGGAAATTGGGCCTGCGGACTTTCTATATGACGATCCTAAGCATCCTTACACAAAAGCTTTGATTTCGGCCGTTCCCGTAGCAGATCCCGGACTCAAGCGTGAACGAATAATTCTTGAGGGTGACGTTCCGTCTCCTGTTAATCCTCCTTCAGGTTGTAGGTTTCACCCAAGATGTCCCGAACGGATGGATATATGTGCTTTAGAAAAACCTTTGCCTGTGGAAATCAGGGAGGATCATTTTGTAAGCTGCCATCATTACGGTGGGTGTTCGCATTCTGCCAGGCTGGTGCAGAATGCGTGAGGTTTGTGTAAAGTGTTTTGTAAACTGTCAAACTAAGGAGGATTACTATGAAACGCTTCATTTTTGTATCCTTTGTTATGGCTTTTGTCTTTTGTATCGGGGTTGTTCCCGGATTTGCGAGAGATCCCGATACCCTTGTAGTAATTCAGGAAGCAGAACCTGTTGGACTGGACTTAATGCAAAGTTCTATCCAGACAACGATGAGCGTCTGCTACAACATTCATGATACTCTTTTTCTGCCTCAAGAGGATGCCTCTGTAAAACCAGCCCTTGCTGAAAAATGGGAAAAACTTAATGACACGACCTGGAAAATTACATTGAGAAAGGATGCCACATTTCACAACGGAGAGCCAGTTAATGCCTATGCGGTTAAGTTTTCTTTTGAGCGAGCAATGGACCCGAAGTTTAAATGCCCTCATCGCGGCAAACTTTCTGCTTTCAAGGAAGTAAAAGTAATTGATGATTACACGTTCACAATAAGCACCTATAAACCCTATGCTCCCGGACTCTATATTCTGGGTTATTATCTTCCTATCGTCCCGCCCAAATACGTCAAGAAGGTTGGAGACAAGGAATACAATGTAAAGCCTGTCGGTTGTGGTCCCTATAAGCTGGTTAAATGGGTGCGAGGAGAAGAAATTATTCTTGAGCGATATGAAAATTACTATGGTCCAAAACCTGCCTATAAGCGGATAATTTTTAAAGGTGTACCCGAGGAAGCTGCCCGCATCGCGGCTCTTCTTACGGGAGAAGCCGATGTAATAAGTGGTGTTCCAATTCACCAGCGAAAGAAGATATTGGAATCTGGAAAGGCCTATCTTACGCCTCAGATGGGAGTTATGCATTACCTTGGCTTAAATACCTACAAGCCGCCTTTCAATGATGTGCGCGTAAGGCGGGCAATGAATTATGCTATCAACAGAGAGCTGATTAATAAGGCACTTTTTGATGGTAAAGCTATACTCTGTGCGGGACCGATAAGTCCCAGAACTTTTGGTGCCGACCCAACCTTAAAACCCTATCCCTATGATCCTAAGAAAGCGAAGAAGCTTCTGGCGGAAGCTGGTTATCCCAACGGATTTGAAGCTCGCCTGGCCTATCCTACTTATATGTCTCAGATTCAGGAACAGGCGGAAGCCATTGCGGCCGATTTGGCTAAAGTTGGAGTTAAGGTTAAGCTGGAGCCATTTGAAAGAGCGGTAATGTGGGAGCGTTATAAAGCAAGAAAACATCAAATGTACATTTATTGGTGGGATGATGCTCCTGAGCCTGACAGATACATGTATTCACTCTTTCATTCAAAAAGTAGAGACTACTATTACAAAAACCCCACCATTGATGCGCTTCTCGATTTGGGACGTATGATTATCGACAGATCAGAGAGGGCCAAGGTTTACAATATGATTGATAGAATCCTATATGAAGATTGTCCCTGGGTATATCTGTATGTTGTGCCGGAAGTTTTTGCGGTAGCTAATAATGTCGATTACAAAGGCAGAAGAGACGGTTTTCTTAATATGAGATATGCTAAGCCGAAAAAGTAGTTAATTGAGTGTTTAAAGGGTACGGGATTTCCCGTACCCTTTAGGATTCCTTGTAAGAGCAGGCTGAAGGATGGGATACTACATACTCAAGCGTATATGGCATACCGTTTATGTTGCGGTGGGAATTTCTATAATAAGCTTCTTTTTTATTCATCTTTCGGGTGATCCGGTTATGCTGATGCTTCCTCCAGATGCTTCTCATCAGGAAATCGAGGAGTTACGCCAGCAACTGGGTTTAAATGATCCTTTGCCAGTGCAGTATTTCAGGTTTGCTTCAAAGGCCATACGAGGTGATTTCGGAGAATCGCTGTATTATCACGTGCCGGCTATTGAGCTAATTTTGGAAAGGCTTCCCGCAAGTCTGGAGCTTGCAGTGGCAGCGATGATTATTGCTTTGGGTGTGGCCGTTCCCATAGGCATAATATCGGCAGTTAAGCGGGGTTCTTTGCTTGACATGGGTAGTATGTTTGCGGCTCTTTTTGGCTTATCCATGCCCCACTTTTGGTTGGGGATTATGATGATCCTGCTTTTTTCTGTGAAACTCGGCTGGTTACCGACCTCTGGTCGGGGAGGATTGTCTCATCTTATTATGCCAGCTCTTGCGCTTGGAATGAGCCTAATGGCTATGTTTGCTCGCCTCACGAGGTCTGTAATGCTTGAAGTACT
>JALXAE010000193.1 GCA_026992355.1 Syntrophobacterales bacterium
GTGATGATGGGATGAGAGGTCTTGGTACAGCAAAAGCAGATCTAGTTCATGCATATAATGAAGAAGCAGGGGACAATGTAGATATGGGTGCTGGTGATGATACAGTTATTATTGGTGTTAATGATACCTCTGCAAATTTACTACTAAATATTGAATTTTTGCCATTTTAGGATCTAGGTCAAATTCACTAATGTGTCTGAACTTTTCAGTTCCCTTTTCCAAACAGCTAGCAATACAGAGAGCCAGAGCAAAAAATAGCAATGATCCCAGAAACAATTTCTTAAGGTATGAATCAATACGGGTTTTTATAAAGTGATTAAGCACCCATAATGTATAACCGTAATTTATAAAATGAAAAGCTTTCATTACAGAATAGGCTTTGGATGAATTGCTACTATGAGCCAGATAATTTCTGATTTTATTGCCCAACCATTCAGAACGGCAAACAATCAGCCCTCCACCTGGGCTTCCAAAGGTTTTTGCAAGAGAATAAAAAGATGCATCTGAGTAACTACCAATGGGCATACCATAAAGTCTGGCCCCCATACTGTGACAACAATCCTCAATGTGCACCAACCCGAACCTTCTCGCAATCTCCCAGTTCTCTTTTACCCAAGTGTTTACCATACCAAAATAATGGTGAGAAACGATTGCTACACTTCGGTCCGAAATCTTTTTTTCAAGATCCGATAGATCAAAATTAAGTGATCGAGGATCTATATCCACAAAAACAGGAATTGCTCCAGCTTTGGCAACAGCTTTGACTACAGACTCTGGACAGGTAAAAGCAGGCAACAAGACCTCTTTGCCTCTGCAATCCAAAGCCGATAACAGCAAAAATAAAGCTGTCCTACCAAAACTTGAAAAAAAGGTATGGCTAACATTGGCTGGTAGTATTATCTCACCTTGTTCTAATATTCTTAATATTTTGTGTGTGTAATAAGTTGCATTCCCATACGACATGCACAATTCCTAGAGTAAAAGGAACAAAACTCGCTTTAATACTCAACATAACTAACCAAAAACGAGGATGTGAGAGGAATGGATGAATACGAGTAAATTAGTAAAGGGGCCTTCTTCAATTTATCGGTCATACCACCTATGGCTTTGCTTATTGTTGTAATCGCTTCCGATCCTTGAGGAACAGCAAAAAATGAAAACAAATTAGATTCTGCGGAGAAATCAACGCTCAGAAAAACTCCACTAACCAGATGAGTAATTTTCTCTGAAAAAATTATCGTACCGAATAAATCCGCTTCATTGTTGTACTTGACAATCCTGGCAATGACATCTGAATTGGTTTGAACAAGAAATTCTCCACACACCAAAGAACCATCTAGTTGCCCAGCACATCTCCTTATACCTAATGGTCCTTTAGGGCTTGATACCGTCTGAACCGCAACACCCCATCCAAAGCTTTCTCCAGTACTTTTTATCATACACAAATACCTGCCAGATGCAGTATCTCGAATGTTGCTATTACATTTCAGATAGTTTTCATCTATAATGGGGTTTCCTGTTAAAATATCCCATTTCTGAGTATCTATAGTGGACGCACTGAAATCATCATACAAAACTCTCAACTCTCCAAGATCGTACATTTCGAGTAGAATATTACCCTCACTACCATCTTCCGAGAAAACCTCCACACTGTATAAACCTGGATTTAGAGTCATAATTAAAGCAGCTTCCTGATTAAATTGAGGTGCAAGACCGGTTTGCTCTATTTCCTGCTTGTTGGTATTTTTTACCCAGTCACCATTGGAGGCCAGCAAGTTTAAATTGATGTCATAGACTTTCACTCCTGGATCATTTGCCACATTACCAAAGGCACTTTTAACGGAAGGCCCTAGAACTCTTATCAAAACCCTGTGGGGTTGATCCCATACAGTAAAGCCGGTATTGTAAGTACTGCCTTTGCCAGATACAAAAGCTCGAGTAAATACAGATCCCAATTTCACTGCTTCTGACATTCCAACCCATAAAAAGACCAGAGATAGCCCAATTACTAGACTACTTCTTTTGCTCATTTTTGCCTCCCTCGATGCTTTAGAAAAATACAAATAAAAAGGCGATAGACATATTGGCAACGGAATGTATGCAAAAACTCAAAAGAAAAGCTAAAACGAACAATCCAAACAAGTGAAGCATTAACGGTTGTTTAGAGCAATCAGACCTTTCCTTCTTTCACAAGGCGAGCAAAATGTTCGAACGACCTATCATAGGTTCTTTCTGCATCAGGTGGAAAACAGCAGGCGGGTAATTGTCTGCTTTTTAAATGATAGGATAAACATTCACAACAAATCCCTTTTTTAGAACAGGGTTCATATGTGCACGGACAACCCTCTAAATTCTTCTCTTTTTTACATTCCATATGCCTTCACCCTTAGTCATTCATTATTTTCAATGATGATTCTCTCTCAATTTGTCACCCTTTGCAAGAACCCAGCTAAGAATAAAAAACAACACTACTTCCCAAATGACCACCCCTGTCCAATTTTCAACAAAATGCCATACTAGCCCTCCACCGATTATCGCAGGAACACCAAACAGGATAATCATCCCAAATCTCCACGCCCATTCACTCATACCAAAAGCCCCTCCAACGGTTTATTTAGTAAAATGATTTTTCACAAAAGAACATAGCAATATTAAAAAAAATGAATTATTTTATCAAGCCTCTGAATTTATAATGTCGTATGCCAATGGAGGTAAAAAATGATAGCTAGGGAATTTTTAAATCGGGAAGACTGCATACTCATGCTTGTGGACATCCAACAAACCCTATTTGAACCCTGCGTCAGGAAGGAGGAAATGCTAAAAAATTGGAATGCTCTTGTAGACATATGTAACATTTTCAACATACCGGTTATATGTACATCCAATAACGCTGATAAACTGGGCGATTTTATGCCCGAACTATCGTCCAGAATTAACAATCCCACAATCTTAAATAAGTTGGAATTCAGCTGTTTTCAAAATGAAACCATCAGAAAAACCATCGAATCGATAGGAAGAAAAACCATAATTTTAGCCGGAATGGAAAGCCATGTTTGCATATTTCACACAGGAGCACATGCATTAAGGTTGGGATATAGGGTGGATCTGGTAACCGATGGAGTTACATCCAGAAGCGAAGGCAACAGAAACATTGGCATAAAAAGGCTAGAACAGGCCGGTGCGATTATGAGTTCTACGGAGATGGTAATCTTTGAATTGCTCAACCGTGCAGGAACAGAGGAATTCAGAAAAGCCTTACCTTTGTTAAAAACCTTATAACCAGGATGCCTGTCTATGCATGAAACAGGATCAGATACCAGTCCCATAAGGGTAAGAATTGTACATTTGAAAAATTGCAAAGCAACATCTAAGACAATAGATTTAATTGAACAAGTGGCCAGAAACCTGAAACTGGAAATAGAACTGGAGAGTATTGTAATACATACACAAGAAGAAGCCGAGAAATTCAGGCATATTGGAAGTCCTACCATCCAGATAAATAATCTCGATATTGATCCCGAAGCAAGAAATGTAAAGTCTTTTGGATTAACCTGACGTCGCTACGGGGCATCGGAGGTGCCTCCAGAAGAAATGATCAGAACGGCTTTTATCGAAGCCACCAAAAAATAATCAATCTCTGTATGTGTTCTCCTTTCAATCCCGGACGAAGTAATCCTTTAAGGATGCCTGGTTTTGGAGTTTTGTTAAAGAGTCTCTGTACACCCCATCGCCACAGGATTTGTAGGATTATAAGCATTCCATGAAACTTTCATAAAATGGATTTCACAAATCCTGCACCAGAGAAACTACTATATCGACTGCTTGTTCAAAGGAAAGCTTACTCAAGTTTAATAAGACATGGTAAAGGTGAGCATCAGTCCAAGAACGATTAAAATAATATTCAATGTACTTTGCCGATTCCTTTTCTTCCCGTTCAATGAGTTCTCTCGCCCCTCTATCATCGAGATTAAATTTTTGTTTGAGTATAGCTATGCGTTCTTCCAAGTTCTTAACAATCCTAACATGTATTGCATCTGGACGATCTGCTAGAAGACACTGACCACCCCACCCGACTATGATTACATTGCCCTGTTCAGCAGCATTCAACACAAGTTTCTTAGTTACTTCAAAATAATTTTTGTCATCCAATCTGCCATAGTCTCGATTTACTACCTTTTGAATTGTTTTAGCGGTGTATTTATCAAGAATTTTTAATAACCTAGATTCTCCCCCTCTTCGGAGTATTGATGCTTCTGTTTCCGAAATGTTAAGTTGCTTAGCAGCCTGAACTACAAGCTGCTTATCCAGCACAGAGTACCCTAATCTATCGGCAAGCTTTTCAGCAAAAACTTCGCTTTCCGCCGCATACTCTTTACTGATAGTAATAACGGCCATAGCTCTTTCCCCCATCTGTTAATCGCCAAAAACATTCCGAACATCCCCTTACCTTAATTAAGTTTATTTTATAAAGGGGAAAGCGACAATACTCATCTGCACCATAAAAACTTGTATTGTAAAAAAATAGGAGTTTTTTCATACAAAAATCCTATTTTGTGGCATAATGATTTATGATTCTCTCAGGGAGGTTTCAACAGCATGTTTGAAAATCTAACCGCAAGATTTGATAAGGTTTTTAGATATCTTAGAGGGCAGGGTAAACTCACAGAACAAAATATAAAGGAAGCCCTTAGAGAAGTGAGGTTAGCTCTTCTGGAAGCTGACGTAAATTACCTGGTTGTAAAGGACTTTATAGCCCGCATTCGTGAAAGGGCAGTCGGTCAAGAAGTCATGTCGAGCCTAACACCCGGGCAGCAAGTGATAAAAATTGTAAATGAGGAGCTAATAAAACTTCTCGGAGAAAAAACAGCGCCGCTTAATTTAAAGGGAACTCCACCCGTTCCAATCATGATTGTAGGACTTCAGGGCTCAGGAAAAACTACAACAGCAGCAAAACTTTCACTTAAACTAAAAAAAGAAAAGCGAACACCCTGTCTTGTACCGGCCGATATTTACCGCCCCGCTGCAATAGAACAATTAAAGATACTAGCGAATCAGGTGCAGGTCCCATTTTATTCGCCAAACGACGGGGAAAAGCCTGAAAACATTGTTAAAAATGCCCTGAACTTCGCCAGGGCAAACAAATGTGATACCCTTATAGTAGACACCGCAGGAAGGCTCCACGTAGATGAAGAATTAATGGAAGAGCTGTCTCGACTGAAGTCTATACTCACTCCGTCCGAGATTCTCCTTGTTGCTGATGCAATGACCGGTCAAGATGCTGTAAAGATTGCTGAAGAGTTTAATCAGAAACTTGAGCTTACGGGGGTTGTTCTTTCCAAGCTTGACGGTGATGCCCGAGGTGGTGCAGCTCTTTCTATAAAGGCTGTAACAGGGTGTCCTATAAAATTTGTAGGGCTTGGTGAAAAAATCGAAGATTTTGAAGTATTCCATCCCGACAGGATGAGTTCTCGAATACTCGGGATGGGAGACGTTCTCACCATTATTGAAAAAGCGCAAGAAACTATTGATGAGGAATCCGCTAAAAGGCTTGTCAAAAAGCTGCAGGAAGATACCTTTACCCTTGAAGACTTTAGAGATCAACTTCGCCAGATTAGAAAACTCGGGTCTCTCGAACAAATCCTGGGTATGCTCCCTGGAATGGGTATGTTAAAAGAATTAAAAAATGCTCAAATAGACTCAAAGGAATTTGTAAAAATTGAGGCCATAATAAACTCCATGACTAAAGAAGAAAGGAGAAAACCAAACATACTAAATGCAAGCCGCAAAAGGCGAATAGCTCGTGGAAGTGGCACTACTGTGCAAGACATCAATCGCTTACTGAAAAGTTATGAGCAAGCCCGAAAGATGATGCGCCAGGTAACCGGTTCAACAAAACCAAAAGCCACAAAAGGAAAGAAAAAGAGAAAAAAACGAGCATTTTTCCCTTTTTAATTGTAGAAAAATAAGATATATGACGATTTTTGGTTTCTCAAGTACAGGTAATACAATTTATTATACCTAAAAAGTTAAAGTAACAGAAGGGAGGTTCGACAGAACTATGCCGGTTAGAATTCGATTGGCTCGTCGTGGACGGAAGAAGCGCCCATTTTACTGGATCGTTGCTGCTCACTCTGAAGCGCCAAGAGACGGTAAGTTTCTTGAAAAGCTGGGAACTTATAACCCTCTTACGGACCCCGCAGAAGTGGTGTTAAAATGGGATCGCGTTCAGTACTGGCTTGATCAAGGTGCTGAACCAACGGATACTGTTAGAAGTCTCATTAAGAAGTATCGTAGGCAAATGGAAGCTGAAAAGTCGGCTCAGGCATCATAGTAGATGATGAAGACCGCGGAGGGAACAGGTATGTTAAGAGAATTGGTAGAGCAAATGGCAAAAGCATTGGTTGACAATCCAGACCGCGTTCAGGTTTCTGAAATTGAGGGTGAACAAACTTCGGTTATTGAGCTCAAGGTAGCAAAAGAAGATCTTGGTAAGGTCATAGGGAAACAGGGTAGAACCGCCAGAGCAATGAGAACAATTCTTGGTGCAGCCTCAACAAAACTTAATAAGAGAGCAGTTCTAGAAATTATTGAATAACAAATGAGATCCTCAAAAATGGTACCCGTGGGCAAGATTGTTCGTGCCCACGGTATAAAAGGATCAGTGAAAGTTTACCCATACGGGGATACCCTCCAATCCACCAAAAAGGGTGACAAATTATTTCTGGAATTCGATTCGCAACCGGTTACATTAAGTAAGATTCAGCGACAAAAAAACTGCTGGATTGTTACATTTGAGGAGGTATGCGATAGAAATGCAGCGGAACGTCTTGTAGGAAATGAAATATGGGTACCTGAAGAACACCTTCCCAAACTCGGACCAAACGAATATTATTATTACCAATTGATCGGAATGAAAGTTCAAAACACAGATGGTAGAGATCTCGGTGTCCTAAGACACATCATAGAAACCGGCGCCAATGACGTATATGTGGTAGAAAGCCATGACGGGGAGATACTAATCCCGGCTCTTGATCATGTTGTTTTGAAGGTTGATATCCAACGAAATCTGATGGTCGTGAATCCTCCCGAAGGTCTAATCGAAGATGATAATTGATATTTTGACTATATTCCCCGGATATTTTGAAAGCCCTCTCAAAGAAAGCCTTCTCGGTAAGGCTATCGAAAAATCCATCTTAACGATTCGCGTTCACAATATCAGAGATTATGCTACGGACAGGCACAAAACGGTGGACGATAGGCCCTTTGGCGGTGGCGCCGGAATGGTAATGAAGCTGGAGCCGTTAGTTAACGCATTGGAATCCTTACAACAGGAGGAACCTCAAGGATTCGTTGTGCTGCTCACACCCCAGGGTCGCCTATTCAATCAAAGAACAGCCAGAGACTGGAGCAACAAAAAGCGATTAATTCTTATCTGTGGTCGTTATGAGGGTATAGATGACAGAATAAGCCACTTCATCAATGAAGAAATATCTATAGGGGATTATATTTTGAGTGGAGGAGAGGCAGCAGCACTTGTTGTAATAGATGCTATCTCAAGATTGATTCCTGGAGTTGTGGGTAACAAAGAATCAGTGGATACCGAATCTTTTGAACTGGGTCTTTTAGAATATCCTCAGTTTACAAGACCCAGGGTTTTTAGGGGGATAAAAGTCCCAGATGTGCTCCTTTCGGGAAACCACCAGGCAATAAAACAGTGGAGATTCCACCAGGCTATCCTGAGAACAAAGAAAAGAAGGCCAGATCTCTTTAAAAAACTTCCTCCAGATATAAAAAAAGGCTTTAATTCTTTAGAAGGTACAAGAAACATTGAATAGGGTAACAAATTTATGGGTATGTTTTATCTTGCTCTTGTCCATTTCCCTGTACTAAACAGACGAGGTGAGACCATAGCTTCCGCTATAACAAGCATCGACCTACATGATCTTGGCAGGCTGGCAAGAACATACGAAATTCCCTGTTGCTACGTCGTAACACCTCTTCTAGATCAACAGAATCTAGCAAAAAGACTTATGAAGCATTGGATTGAGGGCCCAGCTACAAATATTCATCCAAATAGAGCTGAGGCTTTGAAAAAGTTAAAAGTTGTGGACACTATACAAGATGCCATAGCTGATATAACAGCAACCGAAGGAAAAAAACCCCAATGTTGGGCAACGTCGGCTAGAAAACAAAATAAAGAAAAAACTTTAACTTTTCAGCGAGCTTCGTATATAATCCGTGCCTCTGAAAATTCCATATTGCTTCTTCTGGGCACAGCGTGGGGATTGGCAGAAGAAGCGATTAACGTGTGCGATAAAATTGTTGAACCAATTAGAGCAAATTCTTCTTTTAACCACTTGTCTGTTCGATGCGCAGCGGCTATTATAGTTGATCGTTTGCTCGGCGAAAATAAGACGTGTTAGAGACGGAGGACTGGAACAATGGGCTTCGACGTGATTGAAAAAATAGAACGCGACCACATGAGACTTGACATTCCGGATTTTAGAGTTGGAGATACAGTAAGAGTTCATACTAAAATCAGAGAGGGTGACAAGGAAAGAATTCAGGTATTTGAAGGTGTTGTGCTTAGAAAGCATAGAGGCCGCACAAATGCAACTTTTACTGTGAGAAAAGTTTCTTACGGAATTGGGGTCGAGCGAATTTTTCCGTTGCATTCGCCTCAAATTGACAAGATTGAAGTTATAAGGCGAGGTAGAGTAAGGAGAGCAAGACTCTATTACTTGAGAGGACGAATCGGAAAAGCTGCAAGGATCCGTGAAAAACTCTAAGATCAAAAAAACCCTGGTTGAGGAATTAAAACAATTCGACAATCACTTCCGCAACCAGGGTTTTTATAATTTAGCAGGAGTAGACGAGGCAGGACGAGGTCCAATCGCGGGGCCGGTTGTGGCTGCAGCGGTGGTTCTGCCAGCAAATTTGGAAATACCTCAGATAGCGGACTCAAAGGTAGTAAAAGAATCTGTGCGGGAATCCATTTATCAAGATATTATTTCAACAGCGCTTTTCGTGGGTATTGGCTACGCGACTAATGACTACATCGATAAAACCAACATCTTGAAAGCAACCCTCTTTGCTATGACCCAGGCCGTTAAAAATTTGAATGTTATTCCTGAGCTAATTTTAATAGACGGCACCTACACATTGCCTCTTGCCACAAAAAGCAGACAATTTCCAATTGTGAAGGGTGATGGAAAAAGCCTTTCTATAGCCGCTGCATCAATAGTTGCCAAGGTTTATAGAGATAGACTAATGAGACGATACAGTTACATATATCCCGAATATGGCTTTGAGAAACATAAAGGATACCCAACCAAAGAACATATCAAATGCCTAATTGAGTCCGGACCATGTCCGATACACAGAATAACTTATAAAAGTGTAAAAAATGTTCGCAAGGCTTAGAAAAGGACGAACGGCCGAAGATGTGGCGGTAGACTTCATCAAGAAAAAAGGTTTTAAGATAATAGCAAGAAATTTCAGAACAAGATTGGGGGAGATTGACATAATAGCCCTAGATCGAGATATTCTTGTATTTATGGAAGTTAGATCTGTTTCATCATTGAACTTCGGACACCCTGAAGAATCGATAACATCCAGAAAGCAACAAAAAATTGTTCAGACAGCCCAAATTTTTTTGAAAAAGAACAAACGTTTTGCAAATCACTTGTATCGCTTCGATTTTGTGGGCGTTACGTGGACAGACAAAAAACCGAACATTAAATGGATAAAAAACATTATTGAGGTCTTATGAAAAAGGCTGGTGTCCTCCACATTGTGGGCACTCCAATAGGAAACCTACAGGATATCACTTTAAGGGCTTTAGAAACTCTAAAAAATGTGGATATTATTTATGCAGAAGATACAAGACACACAAGGAAATTACTTTCGCACTTCAAAATATCCAAACCCTTATTCAGCTATCATGATCACTCTCCTGAACATATCGCTGATTTCATGCTGGAAAGAATAGCACGAGGAGAATCAATTGCTCTTGTTTCAGACGCAGGAATGCCAGGGTTTTCGGATCCTGGGTACGTTGTTATAAGAAAAGCAATTGATCGCCAGGTCAGCATTAATATAATCCCCGGCCCATCGGCCATATTAGCCTCACTGCTTCTTTCCGGTCTACCTCCCTATCCTTTCGCTTTTCTGGGATTTCCACCATTAAAAGCCTCGAAAAGAAAGAAATTCTTTCACAAATACCAATTCACGAAAATGACCCTGGTTGTTTTCGAGGCTCCTCACAGGCTAAAAAAAACCCTGAAGGAAATTCTTGATGAGTGGGGAGACCGCAAAATTGCGATAGTTAGAGAATTAACGAAGATTCATGAAGAGGTTTTGCGAGGAAAAATCAGTGAACTAATCTATAAACTGCCAAAAGATATAAAGGGTGAGATCACATTAGTTGTGCAGGGACATGAACAGGAAAAGCATGGAAACGGCAAAGAGTGGCTTGAAGAGCTAAAACGTTCATTAGGTAAGAAAAACCAAAGCCTCTCTGAACTCGCTAAAGAAATTGCCAGGAAATACAACATTCCCAAAAAGATAGTCTACTCAAAGGCTTTAGAGTTTAAGAGTCGTTTTTTCCAGTCTGACGAAGATACCGATAATACTCCATAATTTCGGTTCTTGTATACAATGCTTCAACATCTGGAACATACTCTTTTATATTGCTCAATCCATTCATTTCCTCTCTATCAACAAGAGCTATCACTTTACAAACATTCAGCCCGGCATCTCTGCAAGCTTTAATCGCCTTAATTGTAGAGCCACCAGTTGTTATAACATCTTCTACAACCACGACTCTTTCACCCTCACCAACATTACCTTCAATTTGACTCATGGCTCCATGATCTTTTTTTTCCTTTCTCACCACGAAGGCCTTTATAGGATTTCCTTTCACCCATGAAGTATAGGATACCGAAAGTGCAATGGGGTCTGCTCCCAGCGTCAACCCCCCTATTCCATCAACATTCAAATCCTTTATTCTTTCATAAACAACCTCTCCTATTAAATACTGTCCCTCGGGATCAAGAGTGACCTTTTTGCAATTGAAATAAAAAGAACTAACTCCACCGAATACGAGTTTGAAAACAGGTGCCTCCGAAAATTGAAATGCTTTAGTAGTTATGAGATGTTTTAATCGGTTGTAGAAATCCATCACACATCTCCCAATATTCTCATCAGTCCCATGTAAGCATTCTCAAAAAACGACTCCAAAATCCCTCCTTCTGGACTTCTTTTTCAGCAGGCAAATTAACAAAAGACACATTATGGCGTTCTGATTCGTTCTGCACCTGAGGTTGTTGCTCAATTTTAGATATTCTATCTGACAAATACTTAATTTTTTCTTTCAACATATCATCAAGACGCTGTTCCAGAAATTTTAACCGACTTTCTAATCTTATATTGTCCTGTTCCAACACATTTCTTTTTCGCTCCAATTCGGAAATTACTTCGTAAAACTTATCATTCATATCCCTTAGCTGTTTTTCCAGTTCAAAAATCTTTTTTTGTAAAACAACATAAAGTTCAGCAAAAGAATCAAGCAAAGATGAAAAATCAGATATAGTTGAGAGTTTCCCGAGTATGCCTTCAAGTAATTCAGCCTGAGGCTTCTCAAATCTATCTTCCGGGATATCAATTTTTTCCAAAGTGTGTCTTGTTCTCCGAAAAACTCTTATTCCCCATTCGGGTATAACCCATTCACCGTCTTCCCAGCGGGCAACTAACAAACCCTTTTTAATAAAACTCTCTATTTCTCGCTCGCTTAAATCCAATATCTCTGCAGCATCTCGAAGACTATATTCCATGGCTCACCCATTTCAATTCCGATAAGCGTTTACATCTATTTTGTATCTCTTTATTAAATGCTGCAATGCCTGTCGTTCTATACCGCAAAGACGTGCAGCCTGCGATATATTACCCGACGTCCTCTCAAGCAAATTTCCGATAAAGCGATGGTGAAATTCCTTAAGCACCTCCTCCTTTGCATCCCTGTATGGCAGGGAAAAGTCAACCTTGGTACACCACACTCCATTTTCACTTTTTCCGTGAAACCCTACATGCTGAGGCTGTATCTCCTCATCAATGGCAAATAAAATACCCCGAACTATCACATTTTCTAACTCTCTTACATTACCTTTCCAGTCGTAATGAAAGAACATCTCCATAAGCTCAGGGCTCACACGTTTGCGAGTTTTGTTTAACTCTCTGGAATACTTTTCCAGAAAATGCTCCACAAGAAGGGGTATGTCCTCTTTTCTTTGTCTTAAAGGAGGAATCTCTATGGGAACAACATTCAGCCTGTAAAACAAATCTTCTCTAAAAGATCCCTGACGCATTTTCTCTTCTAAATTTTGATTTGTAGAAGCTATAACCCTGACATCAACCTTAACTGTTTTAGTATCACCCAAAGGTTTTATCTCTTTTTCCTGCAGAACCCTCAACAATTTTGTCTGAAGACTTGGTTGTATGTCGCCAATTTCATCAAGAAATATTGTCCCTCCATTGGCCTCCTGAAAAAGACCTTTTTTATTGCTAGTTGCGTGGGTAAAAGCCCCTTTTTTATATCCGAACAGTTCACTCTCAAGAATCTGTTCTGGCACAGTTGGGCAATTAACTGCTACATAGGGCCCATCTTTTCTTGTACTTAGTTCGTGTATAGTCCTTGCGATAAGATCCTTCCCAGTTCCCGACTCTCCTCGAAGCAAAACAGTCATGTCTGTAGGGGCTACCATTTTTACAATTTCAAAAACCTTTTGCATCGCAACACTTCTTCCCACAACATTCTTGAAAGCTTCCTGCACCTGAACACTTCTTCTGAGCCTCAGGTTTTCACTGAGAAGCTTTGTGCGCTCCATCGCCTTCTTAAGGCTCAGAAAAAATACATCTTGTTCGACTGGTTTGGTAATGAAGTCATAAGCTCCTTTTTTTATGGCCTTGACTGCAACTTCAATGCATCCGTAAGCTGTAATCATTATGACTGTTAGCCAGGGATAGTTTTCCCGAACGTAATCCAAGAATTCGAAACCATCCATTCCTGGCATCTTTATATCCACAAATGCCACATCTATGTGATGGTCTTTGAGGATTTCAATTGCTTCGTATCCCGAAAGGGCTGTAAATATCTCACACTCCAGTTCTGACTGAATTAGGCGTTTAAGCAAGCGCAAAAAGTCCGGCTCATCATCCACTATCAAAATTGTGCTATCGTTATGTTCCATTACTTTTCTCCAGACCCATCTTTTATCGGAAAAGTCATTATAAAAACGCTCCCCCTGCCTTCTTCACTTTCAACGGAAATCGTGCCGCCATGCTCGGCAACAATTCCGTAACTAACGGAAAGCCCAAGTCCTGTACCCTGCCCTGTAGGCTTTGTTGTAAAAAAAGGATCAAATATTTTGGGCAAAAATTCCGAAGGTATGCCACACCCGTTGTCCGACACTTTTATGACTATGTGGTTTGAATGCCTTTTCGTCTCAACCCTTATTATACCACTATTTCCCTGTATGGATTGCTTTGCATTTATCAGCAAGTTCATAAAAACCTGTTTCATCTTGTTCATATCCCAATCCATTTTCGGAATTGTTCGGTCAAACTCCTCTTCTATGACCACATTATCTAAAGCAAACTGATGTCTTAGAACACTCGTTACCTCTTCAATGGCAGAATGTATATCCGCCCGCCCCTTCCTCGTTGGAGCACTTCGGGCAAATTTCAAGAGATCTTCAACGATAACTTTGCAGTTCCTTGCATGCTTTTCTATTACCTTTAGATCCTCATGGGCTTCAGAGATTTCAGGTATTTGCCTAAGAAGCAATTGAGTATATCCCAATATAATACCAAGGGGATTATTAATCTCGTGAGCAACACCAGCAGCAAGCTGCCCCAAAGAGGCAAGCTTATCTGCCTGAATCAATTTTCGCTCCATGTCTTTGCGCCGAGAAATATCCTTCACCCAAAAATGATAAAAGGTTTTGCCGGGTTGAGCTTCAACATAACCGCTAAGTAAAACATTCCTTTGGGTAGAATCTGTATTGATAAATATACACTCAATGTCCCTCACTTCACCGTATTTTAACAAATCTCCCCAAACCTGTTGCCACTGTTCCGGCTTATAAAAACAATTTCTAAAGGATTTTTCCCCAACATCTTCCGGCTTCCAGCCAAGGAGTTCCAGACCTGCTGGATTCATATTTAAAACTATTCCATCAGCATCTACAATGGCTATCATATCACGGGACATTTCAAATAACCGGCGGTATTTCTTTTCAGAGATAGCTAGATCCCTGGTTCTTTCAGCAACTAGTTCTTCTAGATGCCTGTTTAAATACAGGAGCTGGTTATGAGCTTCTTGTAAAGCTTTTTGATCCGCTATGATACGTTGATATATGTTCCATACCCTTTCAAAAAACAGGGTGATAGAAGAAACAATCACGAACATAATTGTATTTACAGAACCACTGTAGGGCCTCAGCAGTAACCATATATCATTATGACCAGTGGTGATAAGTACCCGTTTCACTATATGACCAACAGATCTAGAGATAGCAAAACCGGCAAGACCATAACTGAACCATAACAAATAAATCCAGACCACATTGTTAGGATCATTCGCCCGTAATTTTTTTGCCTGCCTGATGCAGAGAAAAGAAAAGATTATCATAAAAACAGAACCATAAAGATCAACTATCCATATAGGCAACACAGGCAATGTCACTTTTGAATACCTCTCAAGGCAGTATCATTTCCCATTTGCTGAGTTAGGGCACGAAGACCAAGATATAAGAAAATAATAGCTGGCACACAAAACACATGATCCAGTTTCGCCATATAATACAAAACTGCCTCTACTTTGTTTTGAGCGGATATTGTAATAGTTCCTTCCCACCCTTTGTGCGTTACGATAAAGATACCATTTGTCCCGTCCAGGAAATGAACCAGCATTGCATCAATATTCCAAAGCACGAAAAAAAGCGCTGAATAATTGATATATCTCCATCCTTTGTATCGAATCAATTTCATTACTCTTAGCCAGTACACAAGAATAATCATCGATACGATAAAGAACAAATGGGCCAATTGATGCCCGTAAAGTCCTTCTGGCTGCGAATGGACTTGAGTACACAAAGCAGTAAGTGGCCATAAAATAAAGCATAAAATGGTTACCAAAAGAGCTATTCTTTTCACTTTCTTTCCTCTATTTTTCACTTATTACGGCAATTTGGGCACCATGTCTTTCCGTATAAGGACCTGTGAGATGAATACTGTAACGACTGAGCAACCATATTTCAGGTATAATTTCAGAAACTATCCTACCATCATCAAAAACCCGGACGATTGAGCTTTCTGATACAACTACAGCAACTGCTTTTGTATCCTTAGTGATAGATGCTGCTGCCATATGCCTTGATCCCAAACCAAGAGGCAATTCTATACCTTTGGACGACGCGTCAATATAACGGCATGCAGAAACTACAACTCCATTATCAGCAACGATAAAAGCTCCATCAAGTTGCGCAAGCTCTTTTACTGTTTCGCGCATATTGGGATCATCAATTTTCTTCATTTCATCGGGATGGCCAAATAGAGGATCCAGAATTAGATTCTTGGACCTTTTTAAAACTTCTTCATGGTCTGACACAACAAACAAAGTACCTATTTTCCTTCCCTCTCTGCCTTCACGAGCTATCTCCAAAGCAAGAAATATAACAGCTTCCAGTGTTTTTTCATTTACACCTCTTCTCGAACAGCAAACATCTTCAAACAAATGTGAATAAGTCACTTTATTCTCCTCCGTTATACTCTTTATATTTTTCCAGGAATTTTTTACCATACTTAGACATTACAAAAAAGTCGGGAGGCAATATGAGAGTTACATTTATTTCTACGTATCCACCCACAGAATGCGGGATTGCAACATACACAAGTTATCTCACAGAAGCCTTAAAATCAAAAAATATCGACACCTACATCGTTTGCCATGCGGGTGGAGCAGGTTCACAGGTCTTTTCTGCTTTCGACTATGATGACAAGGACTTAGCCTACAAGGCATTTTCAATGGCTGTAAGGTTTACTCCGGATATAGTACATATTCAACATGAATTCGGGCTATTCGGCCCCTATTATGGTTTATCAGCCATACCCCTGATCCTTCTATTTAGATTACATGAAATACCAGTGGTAGTAACTCTACATACAGTATATTCG
>JALXAE010000194.1 GCA_026992355.1 Syntrophobacterales bacterium
TCCCACACCATGAGCACTTTTCTGTATTGACGATAGCCACAAAGGGTTCCAGTTGGATTTTACCGGGAAGTAGAAGTGATGCACTTTTTGCAGCAGCAGCAAGAGCACTTGATACGCTCTCAGCCACCGTTTTTGGACCCTGAGCATTTCCGGCAATAAATATCCCATCAATCACCGTCTCAACAGGTCTGAGTTTGGGATGTATCTCGTTCAAAAATCCGTCTTTTCCTACAGGAACCTTAAGAACGTCGGTTATTTCAGGGCTGTGATCTGCTACCATTCCGGTAACCAGCACCAGAAGATCAGGTTCTATCCTCACAACCTCCCCAGATGTCAGTAAATCTTTGACATGAACAATCAGGCCTTCACCTGAAGCACTAACCTGGGGTGGATCTTTGGGATCAAATCGTACGAAAATCGAGCCGTTTTTAAGGGACTCGTGAAAAAGCAATTCGTATTTCCCGTAAGTTCTCATGTCACGGTAGAGATGAAATTGTTCCACATCGGGATAAAGTTGATGGGTAAGGTTTGATGCGTGAACGGCAGCTGTGCAACAGTAACGAGAGCAGTAAAGTTTTGCATTTTCTTTACTGGAGGGTTCTCTTGAACCTACACAATACAAAAAGGCAATCTTTTTCACTTCCCGACCGTCAATTTCAAGACTTGCCTTCCCTATATCATTTGAAATAATTTCCATAAATTGAGGAAGGGTAATAACATTGGGACTGCCATAACCGTACTCACCTGCTTCTGGTTCATAGGTTGAAGCTCCGGTAGCCACTAAAATCGCGCCAACAGAGAGGGAGATTTTCTCACCGGAAGCTAGAGACAAAGCAACCTGAAAATTCCCAACGCTACCAGTTTTTTCTGTAACTTTCGCCTTTTTGTAAATCGCAACATTATCCAAACCTTCAAGTTTCTTAACCAGTTTGCCTACAATCTCACTTCCCTTTTCGCCATTGGGAAACATCTTTCCCCAGCGCCTCACAAGACCACCAAGCTCTCCAGAAGCTTCCGCAAGATGAACCGAAATCCCCATTTCCGCTAGAGATACTGCAGCCCTCAAACCTGCAATCCCGCCACCAATTACAAGAGCTGCTGGCTTTGTCTTAAATTCAAGAGGAGTCAAGGGCTTGCTCATTCTCACTCTGGCAACACCGGCGCGAACCAACCGTATAGACTTTTCCGTTGCCATCTCTTTGTTGTGGGTATGTGCCCAGGAACACTGTTCCCGTATATTTACCTGGACATATTGATAAGGATTAAGTCCTGCCCGTTCAGCCATTTTTCGGAAAGTGCCCAGATGTAGCCTGGGAGAACAAGAGGCAATTACTATGCCGTCGAGATCTTTTTTCTGAATATCCCCGATTATTTCTTCCTGGGCAGCATCTGAACAGACAAACATGTTAGTTTTGGCAACTACTACATCCCTTTCTTTTTCTGCTTCTTTACGAACGCTTTCTACATCTACATAATCTGAAATGTTGCCACCGCAGTGGCATATAAACACACCAATTCTTCTCTTTTCCATCTTAGACAGCCCTCATCTGTTTCAAATACGCTGCCACTTGAGCCGCTGTTGCACCGGCGTGAACCACAGTATCCGGTATATCCTTTGGGCCACATGCCGTACCAACAACAAAAACTCCTGGAATTTCGGTGCATCCCGGCTCAATGTTTTCATTTGTTTCCTTTATAAAACCGATGCTATCTTGTTTCAGCCTGGTTTCAAGGGGATTGCCAAGTACCGTCATTTTTACCCTTTCAGGCAGGGCTCCAACAGCCAGCACCACAAGGTCATGCTTCGCTCTCTTCAGACCACCCTTGCCCTCCATATCTTCGTAGTAAACATAGAGATCATTATTTTTCGCCTCTTCAATTCGAGCCACCCTGCCTTTTACAAAATGAGTTCCCATGCCCCTGGCTTGTTCAAAGAATTCTTCATAACCCTTACCGAAAGCTCTTATATCAATGTAATAGATTGTTATCTCCGCTATAGGCAGTGCTCCCATGATTAACTGAGCTTGCTTAATCGAATACATACAGCAAATTCTAGAACAAGCCCGATTCCCACGAATTGTCTGGCTAGAACCACTAGCTTTGCCGATAGTTATGTCGCGGGAACCCGTACAAAGAACCATACCGATATTCCCCGGAAGTTTCCCATCTGAAGGCCTGAGCACCGCATTGTAAGGTCGAGTGGGCGCAAGCAGCCTGTCCATCTGCATTGAAGTAATTACATTGGGGTAGGAGCTATATCCCAGTAATGTTTTTTCCGAAGGATCAAAAAGTCTAAATCCCGTTGCCAAAAGAACTGCGTTCACGCTCACCGTTACATCTTGAGCCTTCATGTTAAAATCTATTGCATTTGCTGGACAGGCTTTTTCACATTCACGGCAGTCACAACATACGCCGCAGTCCAGACATCTGGACATGGCTTTTTGAGCCTCAAAATCGTCAAAGAAATATCTCAGTCCCTCCGAAGTTTTTTTCCCTTTCACAAGCTTAAAGGACCGAATGTCTGTACTTGTCTTTAAAGACTCAGTCGTTAAAAATTCATCTATGAGCCTAGCCACAGCCCTTCCATGTCCAGCAACTTCTGCAAGAGTTGCATCAGGTTTTACGAAATGGCCAGCCACAAAGATTTTTGCCTCTTCCTGAAAATATCTGCTGGTGTTTGCATTCTTCCCCAACCATTCTTGAGGTTCCTTTTCCGATCCAGGGGCAAGCAAAACTGCATCAAAACTCTGTCTGATTTCAGCAATCTCATCTGGGCTTATGTTCTTATTCAACAGGAATTCCACACCCAATGAAGCTATTTGTTCAATGCTCTTTTCAAATATACCCGCAGAGATCTTCAATTCCTCAATCTTTCGCCTTATTCTTCCCCCGACCTTGCTCTCTTTTTCAAAAACTGTAACACTGTGGCCTCTCTGACCTAAAATGTAAGCAGCCGTGAGACCACAAAGGCCCCCTCCTATTATCGCAATTTTTCTCCCACTCCTGGCCCCAGCACCGCTACCTACCGAAAAATCCTCAAATCTTCTTGTAAGATGCCACATTGCCGATTTAATAGGCACAGGACTTCCATCACGTTTTCCTCGAGTGCACCTCATCTCGCAAAAGCCATCACACAGGAGACACAAAGTGCCAACAAAAGGAGAATCATCCAGGAATCTCTTAACAGCTTCCTCTGTTTTGCCATTTCTCATAAGAGAAACTATGGCATGAGCTGGAAGGCCTGCTGGGCAGAAATTACTGCACGGTGATGTCCCCGACTTTTCTATTACTGCTTTTCGAGGTACCGCCTGAGAAAAGGGAATGTAGATGGCTCGCCTGGCTATGAGGCTGGCATTGAATTGGTCAGGCCTCGCTACAGTACACACCTTCTCACATTGTCCACATCCCGTGCATTTGGACGGATCAACATAGGTCGGTTTTCTGCGAATCGTTACATTAAAGCCCGAGCTTCCCCCTCCATTTCCTTTCTTCTCTACAGATTTAACCTCCGAATAGGTCCAGAGGGTAATGTTGGGGTGGGAGGCGGTAGCCGCCATTTTAGGCGTGGATATACAACTGGAGCAGTCTAGAGTGGGAAATACCTTGCTCAATAAAATCATCTTACCGCCAATGCTCGCTTCCTTTTCTACAAGGAGGACCCTAAAACCCATGTCACCAAGAGTAAGGGCCGCCTCCATCCCCCCAATACCACCGCCAATTACCAGACAATCCCAGCTATTTCCTTGTGCATTCATTTTTCTGTTCCAAGCCCTTGTAATGTTTTTGCAAAACGTTCCATGTGCGATACAAAAGACTCAGAACACACAGAACATATTGCGGCCATTTTCAGTCGCCTTGGATCCAGGCCCTTCTCTTCGGCCATCTTTTGAGCCATCGCTACTATTTGACCAGTTCTATCCGTGCAGTCCGGAAGATAGGGACAATCGGTTCCATCAGCTGCAATGAAAACCCCATCAAAACCTTCCTCAATAGCATAAACTATCCATCTGGGATCTATTCCGGACGAACAGGGAACGGAAATGACATAGGTTGTTGCTGGGTAATCCATATGAGTCGATCCAGCAAGATCAATGCCCGGATCCGAAATTGTATCCGTCGAAAACACAAGAATCTTCGGTAAATTTTTGGAATCTTTCATGGCCTATTTACACCATTTTTATTCTTCAGCTTTCTTCACAAATAGACGCCAGTATCCAGACTCTTCCACCACTCCGAGAAATTCGTGGCCTACATTTTCAGCCCACAGAGGCAAATCCTCGTTGGTGCCTTCATCCGAAGACAAAACCTCTAGAATTCCCCCTGGAGGCACATCTGCCATAGCCCTTTTTGCCTCCAGAAGTGGTCCAGGACATGCCGTACCTCTGGCATCAACAACTTTGTCAGCCTTAATGGATTGCAAATCTACACTCATTTTCCCCTCCTATAAGTCATCCAATTTTTGTTTCACTCTCTATATATTGGTCGCCCTCTCAGCTAATTCTGCCTCTTTCTTTAAGCGATCCATTAGAGACGATCTTATGAGAAAACATGCTTGAGGTATCCGGGCATCAGCAACCCTGTAAAAGGAGCTCTGACCTTCTTTGCGAACTTCGACTAAGCCTTTGGATCTGAGCCTTGCTAGATGCTGACTTGCGTTGGCCATGGAAATATCCAATTCCTTGGCTATCTCGCTTACAGAGGCCTCTTCCTTTTGAGACAATATGTACAAAATCATCAACCGTACATGATTAGCCAAAACCTTACATACTTCAGCATGTTCGATGAATACCCTTTTGTCAAAGTCAGACACCATAAGCATTTCTCTATATTCGTTTTTCAATATGTATTAAACTTATTATCTTCGAATGTAAGAAAACATCTACATTCAAAAAAGTCAATAATTTTTTCGTAGAAGCCCACAAATTTTTGTCCCTTTCTAAAAAC
>JALXAE010000195.1 GCA_026992355.1 Syntrophobacterales bacterium
GAGCCACGGCAGTGGTTAAAAGATTGGTAGCAAAATATGGCATTTCTCCAGATAGACTGAAACCTTTTGGAGTTGGTCCTCTGTGTCCAGTTGCCTCCAATTCTACCGAACAGGGAAGAGCAATAAATAGGAGAGTGGAATTGGTTGCTCAATAGACATTGATAATAGGCATCGAATTTTGGAGCTAGTTTCTTAACATCATAGCAGTGGATTGTTTAAGATGATGCTGTGATTTCAGGGTGTTGGAAGTTGTAATGTGAAAGAGAAATTTTCATCTTTTTCCAGAAAGGACTCTTATCAGGGGCTGTACAATGTTTAATCTCCACATTTTAGCCCGTAGATTTTGTTTACTGGCAAAGGGCAAACATGATTAACTAGAATGTCTGGATTTTGGAAGCTGATAAGAAAATCAATGGTAAAGAGGAGGAATATGGGTAGGTGCATTTCCTCCTCTTGAAAAAATTAAATTTGTCAAAAGTCTTTCAGTTCCTGATTTTCTTCCAGAGGTATTATTTCTTCAGGTTTCACTTCTTTTCCTGTGGTTTCTTGGGAATCCTGCGCCCGGGTGGACGGAACCATAGAAGTTTTCCGGGAAGCTATGCTGGTGGTTGGAGTAACGGTCTTTTTACGCCTTTTAAGGAGTTTAGTTTGCAATTTATTTGATTGGCTCGTTTGTCCTATCATAGAGACAATTTCTGCGACTATTTCTTTGAGCTTAGCAGACTGAGCATTTAGTTGCTGGGAAGCGCTTGCCGTTTCCTCGGCGTTAGCTGCGTTTTGCTGAGTAACCTTGTCCATTTCCGAAACAGCTCGATTTATTTGTTCAATACCCTCGGCTTGCTCTTCAGAAGCCTTGGCAATTTCGTCTATAATTTCAGCAACCTTTTTGGCACTCTGTGCAACCTGGTCAAAAGCGTCCTGAGTAACTTTCATTAACTCGGATCCATTTCTAACTTTTACAACCGTGGTTTCGATCAGGTTGGCGGTGTTTTTGGCAGCCTCGGCAGCCCTCATGGCAAGATTTCGAACTTCATCAGCAACTACTGCAAAGCCTGCTCCCGCTTCACCCGCTCGAGCGGCCTCAACCGCTGCATTGAGGGCCAACAAATTGGTTTGAAAGGCTATTTCATCAATTGTTTTTATGATTTTAGAGATTTCCTCACTGGCCTGAGAAATTTCTTCCATGGAACGGCTCAGTTTTGACATAGATTCGCTGGCATGTTCCACAACCTTGTGGGTTTCCTTCATGTGGTTGTTTGCCTGAATAGCATTGTCCGCGTTTTGTCGGGTCATGGACGACATTTCTTCAAGGGAAGATGAACTTTCTTCAACAGCAGCAGCTTGTTGTGAAGTACCTTCTGCCATAGATTGGCTGGCGGATGAAACCTGAGCTGCCGCAGAAGCAACCTGTTCTGCTCCGTCATTTAGTGTTTCAGCAAGGCGGCTCATTGGTTTGGTTATGCTGCGAGTTATTAGCACAGCCAGAGCGATTCCAATGAGAAGAGCTATCAGGGAGCCAATGGTCATAATTAAAGATGCCCTGCTGAGTGTTGTATAAGCAGTGTCAGCAATTCGCTCCGCGCCATTCATACCGGCATCCGCAATCATATTTGCATGCTGGACCAGTCGAGCTGCCAAATCTTCGCGTTTCTGGGCTAACGACTCAAGAGCCAGCCAGTTATCCAGCAGGGATTTCATAGCCTTTCTATAGCGGATGGCTGCACCTTGAATGGTTTCAATTTCGTCGTAGCTTTCCAGATCGTGGGGAATTGAATGGAGTTTAATCAGCGTTTTTTCTATTTCTGGAAACTGATTTAAGGCATTTTCTATGATCTTGGGATTTCTGAGTGTTTGGGCTTTATAGTTTGCTATTCTGGTTAAATTTCCTAAATCTATTACATTATTTATCAGGGTAATCTTTGTGTGTCGGTCATTCATATCATTTGCAAGTTCTTCTTGTTGACTGTTAAGAAAAGCTTCGCATTTGGACACAAAGATATCCGCATTCTTTGCCATGGTTTGTAGGAGTTTTGATAGATTATCTCCATCTGTTAGAGCTCCGTTACGGCTTGCGTCTAAGTAATCTTTCATGGCTTTTGCGTATGCGGACATTGATTTCTGGATTTCTTTTATGCGCTGTACATCTTTGGCCTTCTTGGTTAACTTACGAAGTTTATCAATTGAAGCTTTTGCCTTTGATATAGCTTCTATGGCCTTTTTCATAAGAGCGGGATCGTTAAAGGCTTGGGATTGATAGTTTAGAACTCTAGCCTTTGCGCCTAATCGGGCTACACGAGTAATTAGGGCAATTTTTTTCTGACGATTTTTCAATTCCTTTTTAAATTTTTTATTTTGATTTTCTAAATATGCATAACAACTTTTCATGTACATAGATGCAGCTTTTTCTTGAGCTTTTCTGTTAATTGTAACCTTATCTAGTAGATTTTTCGTTTTTTCTACATACTCTTTGTACCGTTGGATTTCCTTTTCTATATTACCGATCTCGCTTCTCAATTTAACCAGGTGGGGAGCTTTCTCCAAAAGGCGATGAGCTTTTTTCAGTATTTCATCGAGCTTGGTAAGTTCTTTGATCGTGTTTTCGTAAAAGGTTTTATCTTCTGCTAGGGTATAACCCCGCATTTCGAACATGAGATTTTGTATAGTGCTCCGAAGTTGGTTCGCCAAATTAACTTCCGGCATGTACTCTCGGATCAGCATTTTACTGTGATATTGAACTCCTTTCATCTCCCATACACTCATTCCTCCAAGAAGGAGCATCAAAATAATAAGCAGGCTGAAGCCTAAATAGATTTTTTTGCCGAGAGACATGCGCTTCATGGGATGCCTCCTTTTCTATACTTGCAAAAAGGTTTTTGTTTGAGTGTTGTGTAATGTTGAGTGGTTAAGTTAAGATGACTAAACTAATGACTTCCTTGGTAACTGTTTTTGCTTTACTTAATAAATTACCCACCTTACTGACGCTTATGGATCGAAAGACGTCAGCAGGTGGGCTTTTGAACTTTTTTGGCCACGATGTTTACTATTTCTTTTTCTTTGGATGACACTGTTTGCATGTTGTAGGAGCTTTAGTGTCTTTATTTTCCTTTTTTAGTTTTTTGTGACATCCAACACAGTTATTGTGAAAGGCAAGTTCAAGATTGCGTTTTTGCTGTTCGGGTGGAAGCTTTTTCAAGCCCTTTGTTGTAGGATCATTGTGGCACTCTTCGCATTTTTGTACCGGGTCTCCTTCCTTCCAGACATTTTTCCCGTCTTTATAAACATGATGACATTCCGTACAGGCAATTTTATAATCCTCTGCATGCTTTTTGTGAGTAAACTCAACCGGGCTCTTCCTGTGTTTTTCATAAATGCTTGATTTAATTGTTATAACATCTGGTACATCACCTGCTTTAACAACAATTCCCCATGTGACAAAAACAAGGGATATGGCTAACATCACCAAAAAACCTTTTTTGCTTTCCATCACATCCTCCTTATTCCTGGAATTTTGAACATTCTTTTTACCACTTCCCAAAATAATAGTGAAAAATTTCATTAGAAGTCAAGACCACTATGTAACAAAGGCTAAATTTTACGATTTAGTCAGATCAATTTGGCGGTTGATTTAGATGGGAAGATGGGGGTAACCTTCTCCTTTGAAGATTGAATTTTCTTGATGGAAGGGTAGTGCTTTAATGAAAATAGTTGTTGTACCCTTTGAAAAATGGGGAGCAGTTTCAGGCGGAATCTTGATCCTGGTATTGTTGATTACGTTCTTCTCCCGACAAAAGGTGAAATCTGGATGGAGAAAACACCAGGAAAACTCTGATTCCAGCTGGCATATTCCCAGTTTGGGGAGGAGAGGGAAGGGTTCATCTTTCATTGGAGAATTGGATCCCAGATGTAAAATTATTTCTCTTTTGTTTCTCGCATTTGCCGCTGTTTTTACTTATCACTTCAGGGTGTTGTTCGGTTTTTTTCTAATTTCCGCAACATTATTTGCCTTTAGCCGTCTGCCTTTCAGGAGTTTTTTCAGGCGGATACTTCCTGTGGTTTTTTTCGTGCTTATACTGGCTGTTATTATGCCCATTACAGTACCAGCTCAAAGTAACGATATTGTTGTAACTTTTGAACACGTTAATCTATTAAAAATTAACCTTTCTACCTTTAGACTTGTGTTCAAGGTTTTTTTTAAGGCCTTCATTGTTTTGCTTCTTATGCCCGTTTTACTTGAAACCTCTCCATACCCAACCACCATAATGGCAATGAAGCGCCTGGGACTTCCAGAAAGTGTAGCTCAAATGTTAATTCTTTCATACAGGTACATTTTCGTCTTTCGTGATGAAGCTGCAAGGATGCTTCGCAGTATGAAGCTTCGAGGATTCAGGTTAAAAACCAGTCTAGCAACACTGGCCACAATTGGTAACTTTCTCGGCCTTTTGTTCGTTAGAAGCTATGAAAGAACTCAAAGGATTTACGAAGCAATGGTAGCCAAAGGTTACAGAGGCACCTTTCCTATACTAGCAAGCTTTAAGGTTAGAAAAATGGATGTTGTGTTTCTCGTAGGGATTTCGACTCTCGTTGCTCTTGGACTCATTATCGATAATTTTGTTTTGCTTGGGTGAAGGGGAGCCAGGTGCACGACGTTGACCATTACCAGCTTTACAGACCAAAAAGTGAAACAATAGATCCCGTTATAGAGCTTGTAAATATTGAATATTATTATGCTAATGGAAAACAGGCTTTAAAGAATCTTACAACCACCATCTATGAGGGCGACAGACTGGCTATAGTGGGTCACAATGGATCGGGAAAGACCACACTGGCAAAGATTTTAACCGGCATATACGAACCTTCAGCTGGAAACATTATATTCCGCGGAAATGAAAAAAACTTGAACATTGGAATGGTTTTTCAGGATCCAGATGATCAGCTCTTCTCTG
>JALXAE010000196.1 GCA_026992355.1 Syntrophobacterales bacterium
ACTTCCAACACCCTGAAATCACAGCATCATCTTAAACAATCCACTGCTATGATGTTAAGAAACTAGCTCCAAAATTCGATGCCTATTATCAATGTCTATTGAGCAACCAATTCCACTCTCCTATTTTTTGCTCTTCCCTGTTCGGTAGAATTGGAGGCAACTGGACACAGAGGACCAACTCCAAAAGGTTTCAGTCTATCTGGAGAAATGCCATATTTTGCTACCAATCTTTTAACCACTGCCGTGGCCCTAGCTTTTGAAAGTTTCATGTTGTAATCGAGTGGGCCGACATTATCGGTGTGGCCGACTACATATAATTTCAAGCCGGGGTTGGTTTTGAGCAACTGAGCAATTTCTTTCAAAACCGGTTCAGACTCAGGTTTAAGAGTAGCTTTGTTGAAATCAAAATAGATTCCATAAAGAGCAACGTGACCAACCTGATTCAGTTTCTGCTCCATGATTTCTGACGTTATCTTTACGAGACCTCTGTTCATAGGTTTTATATGAATGATGTCCTGTTGGAGAGTTGTGTAATTATGCCAGTTTCCTTTAGCCATACATATGGCAACATAAAAATCCCCTTCCGTGGATGTTAGTTTTGCAGCGACAAAATGTCCTTCATCAGCATAATGAAGGCTATACTTTATTTCCTGTTCACATCTGGAATTTCTACTGGTTGCCCTTACAAACATGTCCGTCCACCTGGACCATGATGGTTCCTCTTTCTTGTCCAGTTCGAATAAGATTTCAAACCCGGCATTCTCTAAAGCCTCTCTGTAATTCTCAAATATCTCCAGAATTGAATGATTGGCCGGAATTGAATATGTGGTCTGGACAATCTCTCCTCTAAGTTCTTTGCTTTTAGAAAATTTGTTATCCTTTCCAAATTTACCCAGAGGTAACAAGTACCTATCAAAACCCACAACGTGTTTACATTTCACCGAAGCCCCGGGAAAGGGTGAAATCTTTATGACATTCTCACGACTCCTGCAAAAACCCTAGTTGATAATAACACCTGAAACTAAAAAGACTATTACACTAACAGCGATAAAAAGCTTCTCTCTGAAACCCTCCATGCCTTTTCCCTCCATTTCAAAAGAAGACTTCAGCTCGCTATTATAGGATTACTGTACAATGATTGTAATGAAAAAAACATCTTAACATCAAATACCCAAAGCATTGTTCAACTCTTTTCTTGCCAAATTGTGAAAATTATATTTAACTTTCCTGCCTTGGGTCATTTTGAATTGTTTTTTCGTAAAAAAACAACTCGCAATCGTAAATCGTAATAGGAGGCAAAAATGAAAAAGAAACTTTTCATTTTATTGTGCTGTTTATGCAGTATTTTTCTGATGGCAAATGCCACAGAGGCTGCCCCCAAGAAGATGATTACTATCGGAATAACTCAGATTGTTGAGCATCCCGCGCTTGATGCTACACGGAAGGGATTTATTGATGCCCTGAAGGACCACGGCTATATTGAGGGCAAGAATGTAAAATACGATGTTCAAATTGCTCAAGGCAACATGGCAACAGCAAATGCCATTGCAAAAAACCTTGTTGGAAAAAAGGTTGATATGATACTTGCCATTGCAACACCTACGGCTCAGGCCGCCGTCAATGCCACAAAGGACATTCCTATACTCATTGCCGCAATAACCGACCCTGTTGGAGCCGGGCTTGTAAAAAGCCTGGAAAAACCCGGCGGAAATGTAACCGGGACCACCGACAGAAGTCCGGTAGATAAACAGCTAGAACTGGAAAAGAAGATAGTGCCCAATTTAAAGAAGCTTGGAGTCATTTATAACTCGGGAGAGGACAACTCCATAGCGTCAGTTAAAGCAATAAAAGCTGAAGCCAGGAAGCTGGGGATAGAGGTGGTGGAAGCAACCGTGACGAATTCAAGTGGTGTAATGATGGCTGCGAATAGCCTGGTTGGCAAGGTTGACGCAATCCATGTACCTACAGACAACACCGTAGTATCTGCCTTTGAAGCGGTGGTGAAGGTCTGCCAGGACAACAAAATCCCTCTTTTCGCGGCTGATATAGATTCAGTTCCCAGAGGGGCAATAGCTGCTCTTGCCATAGACTACTATAGACTGGGCAGGCAAACAGGAGAAATGGCCTATAGAATTCTCCAGGGTGCCAAGCCTGGGGATATGCCAATAGAAACCCTGAAGGACCTCAAACTCGCTATTAACCTGGACGCGGCCAAAAAGATGGGAGTAACTTTACCCAAAGACATTCTCTCAAAGGCTGACATTGTCTACCCGAAGCGCGCCCGTAAAAAATGAGGCTCTTCGTAACGGACATGGATTGTTCGGGCGACTAAAAACCTTGTGAGTGTGGATAGCTGATGACTGCTTACGCCTTTCTTGGTGCTCTGGAGCAGGGATTCGTATTCGGGCTGATGGTCCTTGGTGTTTACATAACATTCAGAGTTCTTGATTTTCCGGACCTCACCGTTGACGGCACATTACCACTGGGAGCGGCTGTCTCAGCCGCTCTCATAACTCACGGAATTAATCCTATCTGGTCTCTCATTGCTGCCTTAGCAGCAGGTTGCATAGCCGGATCCATAACGGCTATACTTGCAACAAGACTTCGCATAATGAGTCTGCTTGCCAGTATTATAACAATGACCGGTCTTTATTCCATTAACATTCGAATAATGGGAAGACCTAATATAACACTGTTGAATGCACCAACAATTTTTGAATATTTCGATTTTCTTGGTCTCCCCCGCCATGTAGTCACAGTCCTCCTCTTTTTATCTCTCGTATTAATTTCCAAATTCCTGCTGGACATCTTTCTCTATACCGAACTAGGGCTTGCCATAAGAGCAACAGGTGATAACCCTCAGATGGCAAGAAGCCAAGGTATAAATACCGACAGAATGATTGTTATTGGAGTAAGCATATCCAATGGGATGGTCGCCCTATCCGGTGCTCTTGTGGCTCAAAGCCAGGGATTTGCAGATGTTGGCATGGGTATTGGGACAATTGTTGCCGGCCTGGCCTCCATCATCCTTGGAGAAAGCCTGGTAGGGACGCAAACCGTTCCTCGTCAGACCTGGAGTTCTGTTGTCGGTTCTGTTTTGTATCGGATAGTTATCGCTATAGCTTTATCTTATCAGGTGGGATTTTTGCACCTAACACCCAGCGATCTAAATCTCGTAACGGCTATATTGGTGGTGTTATGCCTTATGGTACCTTTTCTTCGAGAAAAATTTCAGAGAGGTAAATAAACACCAGTGTTAAGTGCAGTTGAAATAACCAAGGTTTTCAATAAAGGAACAATCAACGAAGTTGTCGCTATTGACAGTCTAACCCTGCATGTTAACGATGGTGACTTTATCACGGTTATCGGTAGCAACGGAGCGGGAAAATCAAGTCTTTTAAATTTACTGGCGGGAACATATATACCGGATTCTGGAACGATAACCCTAGCCGGTGAAGACATAACCACCTGGCCTGAATACCGGAGAGCCACCTTCATAGGAAGAGTTTTTCAAAATCCATTCATCGGTACATGCGGTTCAATGACAATTGAAGAAAACCTCGCCTTAGCCTACCGGAGAGGTTTACCTCGACGTATTAGAAAGGGAATAACCGAAAAAGACAGAACCTTGTTTCGAGACAGGTTAAGCATCCTAGGCTTAGGGCTAGAACATAGACTTAAGGACAAAGTTGATGTTTTATCAGGAGGGCAGCGCCAGTGTTTAACCCTCCTTATGGCAACTCTAAGGCACCCAAAAATCCTTCTTCTGGACGAACATACCGCTGCTCTCGACCCCAAAACGGCCGAACAGGTTTTAAAACTCACTGACCAGATAATCTCAGAACTCAAATTGACAGCAATAATGGTAACTCACAACATGAGACAGGCTCTTTCTATGGGTAATAGGCTCATCATGATGAACCGAGGCAAAATTATTATGGACGCTCAAGAAAAGGAAAAGGTCAAACTAACCGTTCAGGATCTTCTTGAACAATTCAGTAGAGTTCGTGGAAAGGAGTTCTCCGAAGATAGAATACTACTTACGGACTGATGATAACAATCGCCTCAAGTATCCCGATACTTCTATCCATTCATTCAATTCATTGCAGGACATCCTTTCCGTAGCTTTTCTCAAAGCATAAACAGTGGGCAACATTCTTACAAAACTTCCCAAAGCTTTGAAATAAATCCCTGGTTTCTTCAAAAGAATAACGGCCTTTCCAAGGGTTTTCATTTGGCCTAGAAGAATGTATAAAAAGTTCCTTAAGACAAAAGAGAGAGGAATATTTTTAAAAATCAAAAAAAGCTGGTTCCTGACTATCCAAAATAGGGAAAAATCGCTGTAAGAGCCTCCCGTTGAGCCACTACCAAGGTGATACGCCACAGCATCCAGAGCAATAGCTACTTTGATTCCCTTTGCACGAGCCCGAATTGCCCAGTCCATATCCTCAAGATACATAAAAAAATGCTCATCAAAAAATCCTACCCTGTCAAATACTTCCCTGCTGAAAAGGACACAGGCCCCTGTCGCTCCAAAAACCGGTAGAGTTCTGCCCATTTTAAGCAGGTTATCACCTACCACACTCCATCTTGAAGACCACCCCACCTGAAAGCATTTACATTCTTTGCTTATACCCGCACCGACAGAATCAATGACATCCGGGTCATACGCAGACATTATGCGACAACCTGCAACCGAAATACTATCTGAATTACTCAAGAGGAATACCATCCTGCCGAGGCATTCTCTGGTAAGCCATACATCATTGTTAAGAAGCATGATGTAAGGGCTTTTACTTTTCAGAATGCCCACATTTACAGCATAGGCAAAACCACGGTTTTCGTTTAAACGCTCCCAGTGAAGAGAAAAGGGAAAGTTGAACCCCTTTATAATCTGTTCTGAATTGTCCGTAGAACCGTTATCTATAACCAGAACCTCAAAATCCCCAAAATCCTGCTCGCTGAGATGATGCAGGCATTTACCCAAAAGGTCACAGCGATTATAATGAGGTATAATGATCGATACAGTTTTCATTAAACTTCAAAGGTTGTTACTAAGGAGATTCAAAAAGCAAAATGGGCGGATCGTAAATATCTGGCGGTTCCAGAGACAAAAGCTGAAAACAGGTTGCCGCTATGTTTGTAAGAGAAGGATTTTCAGCATCAGGGTTTGCTAAAATCTTTTCTTTACCATAGGGATCATAAACAATGAAAGGTACCGGATTTAGGGTATGGGCAGTCTTTGGTTTGGGATTTCCCTTTTCGTCATAGGCGATTTTGCCAGTTTTTTTATCCTTTTCGTACATTTCTTCAAGATTTCCATGATCTGCTGTAACTATCAGAATGCCTTTTGTTTCTTCAATAACCGGTATTACTCTTCCCAGGCACAAATCAACGGTTTCTCCTGCAATTCTAGCTGCCTGATAAACTCCTGTATGTCCCACCATATCCCCATTGGCATAGTTCACTCTTATAAGGTCATAATTTCCGGATCTTATGCCCTCAATTAATTTATCAGTAACCTCGGCAGCTTTCATCCAGGGTCTCTGTTCAAAAGGCACAATATCCGACGGAACTTCAATATAGGTTTCCAGGTTTTCGTCAAATTTGCCGGATCTGTTGCCGTTCCAGAAATAGGTAACATGGCCAAATTTCTGAGTTTCGGCGATGGCCATCTGCCTTATACCCCTCTGACAGAGGAGCTCTCCCATTGTGTTTTCAATGTGAGGCGGTTCCACCAGGTAGACTTTTGGAATGTGAAGGTCACCATCATATTCCATCATTCCTGCAAAGGCCACTTTAGGGTATGGAACCCTTTCAAAGGCGTCGAAATCCTCTTCCTCAAAGGCCCTGGAAATCTCAATGGCCCTATCGCCCCTGAAGTTAAATAAAATGACGCCGTCTCCGTCTCTTATAGGTCCCACAGGATTTCCTGATTCGTCTACAATCACAAAGGGAGGCAAATCTTGATCTATCACCCCCGGAATTTCCTCACGGTAAGTCCTTATTGCTTCCTCAGCGGATCTAAACGGACGACCTTCTCCTGCAACGTGGGTTTTCCATCCCAGTTCCACCATATCCCAGTTGGCTTCATACCTGTCCATTGTTATTACCATCCTACCGCCACCACTTGCGATGCGATAATCCACCTGGGCTTCTTCGTTGAGCCTTTTCAAAAACTCCTCGAAAGGAACAACATAATCAAGAGCCGAAGTCTCCCCAACATCTCTTCCATCAAGAAGAATATGTATCCTTGCTCTTTTAATCTTTTCGTGGAAAGCCGCATACTCCAGCATCTTTTTAAGATGATCTATATGGCTGTGAACATTGCCATCGGAAAGAAGTCCTATAAAATGGAGGGTCCCATTGTGTTTCTTGCAGAAATCAACCACATATCGCCAACCCTTACCCTTGAAAAGCCTACCACTTTCAAGGGCTTCATTAACAAGGCGAGCACCCTGAGCATAGACCCTGCCGGCACCAATCGCGTTATGACCCACCTCAGAATTTCCCATATCCTTATCTGAGGGCAACCCTACCGCCGTTCCATGGGCCTTTAAAAGCGTATGAAAGCAGTTTTCCCATAATCCCAAAAAATGGGGAATGTAACCCTCACGAAAGGCATTGCCTTCGAGCTCTTCCCTCCATCCAATGCCATCCATGATAACAATTACAAGAGGCCCCGGTCTTCGCTCAGGCAAAATTTTGTAAATTCTGGAAGCCATAATATCTCCCTGGTTACCATCTGAAACGTTTTGGTCTTTCACCAAGCCTTACTCTGACCCTTGCTCTTGAGCCATTCCATCGTACTATGTTCATGGTTACAACATCGCCCGGACGATATCTTCTTATTATTCGAATTACATCATCAGCCTTGTCAATCTTTGAACCGTTAACACTCGTAATGATGTCTCCTCCAACAACAATGATATAATTCCCAATCTGGGCTCTCATATTGCCACCTCGAAGACCAGCTCTATCGGCAGGCCCTCCTGGCACAACATCAACAACCATGACCCCTTTTTTCACCGGAAGTTTCAAGGCTTCGGCAAAGTCCGGGAAAAGAGTCATAAGAGTTGCTCCGAGCCACGGGTGAGCATAGTAACCCTTTTTAATAATCTCTTTCACAACCAGTTTAACTGTATTAATAGGAATGGCGAAGCCTATCCCAACACTTGCCCCTGTGGGGCTAAATATCGCCGTATTAATTCCTATCATTCTGCCGGAGGAGTCTATAAGAGGTCCTCCAGAATTGCCCGGATTTATAGAGGCATCCGTTTGAATAACATCTTCAACCAGGGCACCCGTGGGGGATCGCAATGCGCGTCCTAGAGAACTTATGACACCAGTTGTGAGGGTCTGCCCTAGACCAAAGGGATTTCCTATTGCCAGAACCTTTTGGCCAACCTTTAAATTATCGGAGCTTCCCATGGGAATAACCACGAGTTCTGATGGGGGGGCATCTATTTTAAGCACAGCAACATCTGTATCAGGATCAGAACCGATCAACGTAGCATTGTATTTCTTTCCATTAGCCAGGGTAACTTCAAGCTTACTGGCATCTTCTATAACATGATGATTGGTTACTATGTAGCCTCGTTTATCAATGATAGCCCCGGATCCTACACCCTTCTTGGGTATTACATTGAAGAAAAAGTCTCGTTCAAGAATGGTGCTCGTTATATTGACAACCCCTGGAGCAAGCCTTTTGTATAATTCAATGTTGTTTTCCTCATCACTCGTGTAAGCAAAGGAACGACCAGGTGGCAAAACAAAAAGGACCAACATCCAAAAAATTACTATTTTTGATCGCATTCTGCTCTCCTAAAATCCCTTATAAAAAAACTCCCACTAACACAGCAAAGATAGCACCTGGATAGATATCCCGCAAGGCCGTAGACCATATTCTTTGCCCATACAAGCTTTTAAAGGGTTAGACACATCAAGATGAAAAGCTCTTTTAAACCTTTATTTTAGCACGTATTTTCGAACACATTGTCTTTTGACTTCAGCCCAATCAATTTATCACCTTTCCCGCAGGAAATTTTTTAATCCAATTGAACCAGAATGGAATCCAGAGGAACCATATACATGAAAAAACGATGATACTTTTTACACACAAATTGGCAGTAGCTTGTAAAGCCAATCAAAAGGAGCGGGGGGTATTAACAAATTACACAACCGAAAGGAGGTACCGCCATGCAAAAAGGAAAATTGATTTTGGCATTAGTACTAAGCTTGCTTTTGTGTACGGGAGTAGTTTTTGCCCAGCAGCCAGTAACACCCAAAAGCGGAGTAAATCCTTTACCTCCAGATGTAAAGAACCCAAAACTTAAAAAATACCAACGGCTGATACCTAACCCGGACATAAGAACCAACCTGCGATGGGAGTTCGTAAGATACAGCGACCGATGGACAGCTACGGTCAGATTAGTGGCTACCTTTACCAATAGCGGGGGACCCTTATTCCGTTGTCCAGGTTCGTCATGCTCTGCCTTTTTGAGAGTTCTTGATGTAAGCACAGGAACTCCAAGAGTGGATAGGGTACTGGATCAAAGAAGATTTGATAGCCTGGGTAGAGGCCAAGCCATCACAATTACAAAACAGGTTCAGATACAGTGCGGAAGAGAATTTCCACCAGTTTTTGAAGCAGGAGCTGACATAAACTGTGACCCCGGAATTTATATCTGTCACGACCCGGATTATATTGTACCCAAAGAATTTGATTCCAACTATTCCAACAACTACAAACAACTTAAATACGAAGACATCGAAAATGCGCTTTTCGACAATAGCTGTAGACACAGAAGATGAAAAAGTACAGAAAAGTCAAAGTTTAACCCCCGCTCCATTTGCAAAAAAACTTGGCCAGAACGAAGTTAGCAAATTCAAAAATTTAATACTTTCACTCCGCATTTCTCCTGTGAATATTTCACATTATCTCATGACTTCAATCTACAAGCTTATCACGCGCTTATATCTTCGAATAAAAATCCACTCTGCGAATGTTATGCTTGCAGAGCTTATCAAGAAGTGGGATATATTAATCCTGTTGCATATAGGCATGAACAAGTTGCTCAGCAGTTGCCCTTTGTTCAGGGAACCATTCCACTGGAGGCATCATCCAGAGCGAAGGTTAAACAAATGGCCAACATACTTTCCAACAAGAAAAAGCAAGCCTTAATTAAGGGGTAAATATTTTTATGCTAAAACATAAGAAAACAAAGATATTGTATTTACACGCCAGTGCAGAGTTATATGGTAGTGATCTTATTCTTTACCAGCTTGTAACGCATTTGGACAGGAGAGAGTACGATCCTGTGGTCATTCTTCCCTTTGACGGTCCGCTAGTTGAACTTTTAAGGCGTGCTGAAATACCTGTTCTGGTCCGTCCGCTTCCTGTACTCCGCCGAAGCCTATTAACAGCTAAAGGCTTAATGAAATTTGGAGTTGTATTCGTCTATTCTATTATTCATCTTGCCCGATTTATAAAATCAAGGGAGATCGATATTGTGCATACAAATACTTCGGCTACGTGGGGTGGAGGAGTGGCTGCGAGGATTTGTCAGGTGCCCCATGTCTGTTCTGCTATGGAACTGGTTGATAATCCATTATTTGTTGCAAAGGCTATGGCATCTATGACTTCTGCATTCTCAGATTTAGTTCTGACAGTTTCTACTGCAGTCAAGAACCATTTCGTTGCACTTGCTCCTTTTGGTAAGGATAAGTACAGGGTTTTATTCCCGCCTGTAGACACCGGGCGATTTTGCTTTAGAAAGGAATATAGGAGAAAAATTCGAAATGAACTTGGCCTTGATGATGATACCATAGTAGCCGGTATGGCTGGTCGACTCAATCACTGGAAAGGTCAGGATGTCTTCGTCAGGGCATGTGCAAAAGTGCTAGAAAAATTAGAAAACAAAAGCAAAAAAGTGCATTTTCTAATTCTGGGAGGTTCTGTACCAGGTCGGGAAATTTATGAATTAGAATTGCGTAATGATATTAGCCGATTGGGTCTGACAAATTTTGTGACAGCCCCTGGTTTTAAAGAAAACATTGAGGAATGGCTTTCTGCCATGGATATTTTTGTATTACCTTCCAAGTGGCCTGAACCGAGTTCAACTGGTGTTGTTGCTGCTATGGCAACTGGACTACCCGTTATCGGCACCAATATCGGAGGAACTCCAGAAACCGTTGTACACGGAGAAACTGGTTTACTCGTGCCACCAAACAATCCGAATGCCCTGGCGGATGCAATAGCTGAGTTAATTCTCAACGATAGCTTAAGAAAGACCATGGCTCAAAGGGCTAAAGAAAGAGCCACCAGGCTTTATTCTATACAGACCTACGTGGATTATGTGGCGGGTTGTTATAGGGAATTGATGGAGAAGAAGTAAGTTAGGTGAGGAATAAACCGTTTTCAAGTATTATTGTGGTGGTACTGTCCTGCACCCTTAAGAAGGAGAAGCTTGATTTTCACCAAGCTTGTAGCAACACTCTTCGTAACGGGTATTTCCCAGAGTAGATAATAGTATCCTGGCCATTTACATCCCTCCGCGAATTTCCACTACTGTTTTTTTCCTGTGATAGTATTTTTATACGAAACCATTTTGAGGATTTTCAAAACACACCGGCAGGAAAGAGTCAAAGGCTCCAAATCAATGGCAATGTTCCTTATAGCAACAAAGAAACTTCCTATGTGTCGATGGAGATTTCCTATGACTATTTCCAGTTGTCTAATCAATTACTCCCAAAAGCTCTGTCCTGTTGTGTTGAATTCCTTTATGGTTTAGAGTTTCCACAAGGGTTTTACAAGTAACCTTTAATTAAAGCTGGGGGTGTGTTCAGTGGGGAAAATCATAGTTATTCCGATTGGATCGAACTTTTTAAAAACAGTAGCATCACAACTGCTAGATTCAAAAGATCCTACAAATACAACTGTAGTTTTCCCGAACCGTAGAGCTATCTTGTTTTTTCAATACTATATTTCCAAAATGATTAAAAAACCAGCTATTCTTCCCAGACTTAAGGCCTTAGAAGACTGGATTCTGGAATTGTACGTGCTCCATGAAACAAACCCCAGAATACCAATAAACGAATATGACCAAGCATGGATTGTTTACCAGGCAGCAAGGAAAGTTTTAGAAGTAGATGGCAATGTTTCTATTGTGTCGAGTTGGGAAGAGTTTCTTCCGTGGGCTTTTCGGCTTGTAAATCTTTTCAAAGAGTGTGACTTAGAGTTTACGACTCCCAACAATGTTCAATATCCAGAAAATGTGCCCAAAAGAGCCCAGGTTCTTCTGGAAAGAATTGGCAAAATATACGAAATGTTTACCAGCCAATTGAATGAACAGGGTTATACGACCTATGCAAAAATTTTTAGGTATCTGGCGGAGTCGGACTTTGTTCTACCGTCAGATTTTCTCCACCTTGTTGGTTTTTATGCTCTTACCGAAGCCGAAAACAAATTTTTCAAAAGATTTTTCAATAACGGAGCCATGATTTATTGGCACGCAGATCCCGAAAATTTACCCGAACTGTACAGGAGATGGCTCCACAATTGGAAGGTTGAACCTGAGTGCATAGGAGAAAGCACAAAAAGTAAACCTCAGTTTTTCTTCTTTGAGGCTCATGATTTACATTCCGAATTGAAAGAACTGAAAAAACGATTGCCCCATAAGATTACTAATAGGGAGCCGGACTTCCAGGCAGTTGTGCCCTTCGCCATTGAAAACGTTATACCTCTGGCATACCACCTGCCAGATGGCCCGGTCAACCTGACCATGGGCTACCCTTTAAAGCTTACTGGCTTTTATGTCTTTATCGTCAGTCTTTTTAATCTTGTGCAAAAGAAGCACCCAGAACTGGGTTACAGAACGGAAAATCTCCTGGAATTCTTAAAAACCCCATATTTACTAAATATGCATCAGCTCGAGCAAAAAATACTGGAATATGGGAAGCCCTATATAAACAAAGAAAATTCTTTAGAGCTTCAGCTCAAGCCTGATTCTGAAGCGTTAGATAATAAACTAAAATATGTCTTCGAACAAATCATAGAACCGGTAGAAAAAGCTGAAACTCCTGAAGAAGTGGCTTCTGCATTAAGAGAAATTTTTGGCACACTACGAGAGCAGGAATCTATAAGCGTTTATGAGAAAGAATTCCTTAAAGTTTTCTTAGATAATGTTCTACCCGCTTTGGAAGATTCACTGTTTGCAAAGGAGCCAATGGAAAAAAGAGGTTTATTTTCGCTCGTAGAGCAAATTATGTCTTCTATGCGAGTACCCTTTGAGGGAGAGCCACTATGTGGGCTTCAGATAATGGGTCCCCTTGAAACACGACTGCTATCCTTTGATGAAGTTTTTTTGCTGGATGTAAACGAAGGAGTTGTCCCTGGCATTGAAGAAGTAAATCCTTTGGTACCTCACCAGATACGAACAGCCCTGGGTTTGCCAGACAGAGAACGTGAAGAACTTATAACGCGCTATCATTTTGAGCGGTTAATTTACTCCGCAAAGAAAGTACACATTTTCTGGCAATTTCAGACAATAAAACGAGGAGAAGCAGGATTTGAAGGAAAGAAAATAAAAAGCAGGTATGTTGAAAAACTCCTATGGGAGGAAGAAAAAAAACAAGGGGCACCTCTCGATAAAATACTCGACAGGATAAACTTCGGCCGATCCAGAGTTGAGTTTATACCTGAAGGCCTCATAACAACAGATCATCTCAAAAAAAACCAGTTACACAAAAAACGGGTACTTGAGATGTTAAAAAACAAACCGGTTTCCCCTACCCTTCTGCAGGAATACACTAAGTGCCCTCTAAGATTCTTCTATCAGAAGATACTTAATCTGGATCGGGTGGACATTAAAGGCGAGATAGCCCATGACCAGTTGGGCACAGCTGTTCATGATGCATTAGAAAAATATTTCAGGAAGCTAACAGGCAACAGATTTCCTAAAGTTATAAATAAAACAGACCTAAATATAGATGAACTTTTCGAAATTTTTAAAACATCCGTGGAGGCTCAAGAATTTTACAAGAATCTCTCACAAGAAAGAAGGTTCATCTTGTTGGAAACTGCTCGTTTCCGACTTGAGAAGTTTTTAGAACACCACACCGAAGAAACAAAGATTGTTGCTCTTGAGAAGGCATTTAGTAAATTTTTCCAGGTAAGTGATAAACTCTCTGTAAAACTTTACGGAAAGGCAGATCGTATAGATATGCGCACGGATGTTTACGTAATTCTCGATTACAAGACGGGAACATTCTCCCCACCAGGCAAAAATAAACTGCTGAACTACGAGAGACTGGCCCAGCTAGACTTCCAGAAATATGATGAAGAAAGTTTGCTTATGATAGTAGACCACATTTCAGACTTACAACTGCCTTTTTATGTTTATTTATTTTGTGAATCATCGGATACTGAGACAGAAATCTGGGATAGAATAACCGCCGCCTATGTGGATCTTTCTAAAACTGGAGAAGAAAAATTCCTGATACGTGTAGAAGAGGTTACAAAGTATGGAAATGAGCTTGAAGAATTCTTCAGCCGAATCACGCCGCTACTGATAAAATATTTAACTCTTCACATGCTAGAATCTCCCTATTGGTATCCTACAACGGATGAAAGGGCTTGCTACTACTGTAATTATACCATGGTCTGCCGATTTGCCCCTTAGCCGGGTTATGTGGAGAAAAAACTTGCAAGGAAGTTCATGGTGGTTATAATAGCCGACTTCGACGAGACAGTGTATAGTTAAAAAAAATTATTGGTGGAGGATTAAAAGCACGATGAAGGAAGGAATACATCCCAAATACTACGAAAATGCCGTCATTAGGTGTGCCTGCGGTAATGAGTTTATAGCTGGATCCACAAAAAAAGAGCTGCGCGTGGAAGTTTGCTCCAAATGCCATCCTTTTTATACAGGAAAGCAAAAGATTGTGGATACAACAGGACGTGTAGAACAGTTCCTGAAGAAATATAAGAATTACAAGATACAGGAATAATTTTACGCGAGTTGTGAGATGCTTGAAAGGCTGGAAGCAGTAGAAGAAAAATTTTCTCAACTGGAGAAAGCACTTAGCGATCCCGATATAATCGGGAAGCCAAAGGAGTATCAAAAGCTTGCAAGGGAGCACGCAGAAATTGCTCCACTCGTAGAAACATACAGGAAATACAAAGATACTCTCGAAGAACTTGCAGAAAATGAGGAATTACTGCGAGACGAGAAAGATCCCGAAATGAAAGAGCTCATTCGGGACGAAATTCAGACACTTGCAGAAAAAAAAGAGGAGCTTCTGCATAAGTTAAAGCTTCTCCTAATTCCAAAAGATCCCAACGATGAAAAAAACGTAATCCTTGAAATAAGAGCCGGCACTGGCGGGGATGAAGCCGCTCTTTTTGCGGCAGATCTTTTTCGAATGTATTCAAGATACGCTGAGGAGAAGGGCTGGAAGGTTGAGGTACTAGATAGTCATCCCACGGAAATCGGGGGTTTTAAAGAAATAATAGCCAACATAAGTGGCAAAGGAGCCTACAGCCGGCTTAAGTACGAAAGGGGGGTTCACAGGGTTCAGAGAATTCCTGTAACCGAAAGCCAGGGAAGGATTCATACCTCTGCTGTTACCGTGGCGGTACTTCCGGAAGCTGAAGAAGTGGAAGTTGACATAGATCCCAATGATCTTCGGATAGATGTGTTCAGATCTTCAGGTCCTGGAGGACAAAGCGTAAACACAACGGACTCTGCTGTAAGGATAACCCATCTGCCAACGGGCATAGTTGTGTCCTGCCAGGATGAGAAATCTCAACATAAAAATAAAGCCAAGGCGATGAAGGTTCTACGAGCTCGCCTCTACGAACTAAAAAGAAAGGAACAGGAAGAAAAGATTGCCCAGGAGCGTCGTTCTCAAGTGGGATCGGGCGATAGAAGCGAGCGAATCCGAACCTATAACTTTCCTCAGAACAGAGTAACAGATCACCGCATAAATCTCACACTTTATAAGTTGGAAGAAGTCCTTGGTGGATCCCTTGACGAAATTATAGATTCCCTCATCACCCATTACCAAACTGAAGAACTGAAAAGCCTTAATCTTTAGATGACCAGAATCTGGACAACATTAGATGTTTTGCGGTGGACAATTGATTATTTCAAAAGCAAGGGAATACCAAGTCCCAGGGTGGAAGCCGAAGTAATTATAGCTTATGCTCTTGGTATAAAACGTATTGATTTGTATTTACAACATGATAAGCCTCTGTCCCCTGAAGAACTTGGTAGGTGCCGCCATTTCATAAAGCGCAAAATCGGGCGAGAACCATCTCAATATATCACCGGACAGCGGGAATTTTGGTCTTTAGATTTTTACGTTTCTCCCGATGTTCTTATCCCTCGGCCGGAGACGGAGATTCTGGTTGAAACCGCGATAACATACATAAGAGAAAACTTTTATAAATTTATAATTGATATTGGTACAGGATCCGGAGTTATAGCAATTTCCTTGGCTCACGAAATTGATAACATTGAAATTGTGGCAACAGATATTTCCATCAATGCCATTCTGGTAGCTAAAAAAAATGCAGCGAAACATAGTCTTTCTCATAGAATCGAGTTTGTTGTATCAGATTTATTTAAAGGTATATCCAGAGCAAAACAATTTGACCTCATAGTCTCCAATCCACCTTATGTTGCGATAGACGATTATGAAAAATTGGAGCCAGAAATCAGGCTATATGAACCCCCAGAAGCCCTTATCGGTGGAGAAGACGGGCTCGACATTGTGAGAAACCTGATAAGCGAAGGAGTAGAACACCTGCGAAGTGGTGGAACAATGCTAATTGAAATAGGTCAGGGACAGATGGAAAAAGTAGAAAGATTCGTCAGGAATCTGGAAAATATAAAACAGATTAAGGTTGTAAAGGATTATTCTGGTATTGATAGGGTGGTTTGTATTGAGAAGGGGTAGATGTAAGAACGCATGGACACACTAATCATAGAAGGCGGAGTTCCTCTCGAGGGAAGTGTCGAAGTTAGCGGAGCAAAAAACGCTGCTCTTCCTCTTATGGCGTCAACGCTCCTGGCTCCAGGAGTTCACTCATTCGACAATGTGCCGAAGCTTCGCGACATCTATACTATGAGG
>JALXAE010000197.1:0-2734 GCA_026992355.1 Syntrophobacterales bacterium
TCTCTCTTATTTTTGGAAATATTTCTTTTGCGAACCAAATGACTCCATCAACATTTGGCCAGTAGTCCATGGCACCCGTGAATACTAAGATGGGTCCTATCTTCCCAATCCCTGATTTATGGTTTGGGGAGAAAAAGTGTAAGTCCACGCCGTTAGGTAACACAGATACATTGGTGGCCCTTGTTCTCCGCAGAAATAGATTTCTTTCTGCCTCACTAACCAGGAAGATCTGATCAAACTCTTTTGATATACGGGCCTCGTAGCGCAGTAAATATCTCGCTTCCATCCTGTATACTATGCCAAGAGGACCTTTGCTTCTCTTGGCATACCCGAGCCATTTTTCAGAATCAACGTCTATGAGGTCCATAACCAATTTGGTGTGCTTGAGGGCGTTCTTGTAACAGGAGGAGCGGAACACGTATTCCGCCGTAGGAGAGGAAGAACAGAATATCAAGTCTGGGGCGTCCTCCAATGTCCTATCAACCTCTCTCTGGAGCCTGGGAGAGTAGAAATACCGTACAGAAATAGGGCTTTCCCTCAGGAAAGCGAGACTACTTAAAGCTTTTTTAAGTTTGGGATTTATTTTGTGGTACGCTACGAATTTTGCTAATGACCTCAGGTTGGCCACATACTCCACGTCCCCCGGGTGATCTATAAGGAAGAAGAGAGAGACATCGCAATACTTGCACAGACACCTCAATAGGTTGTAAGAACGAATTTTTTCCCCTTTGTTGGGGGGATAAGGAATTCTGTGACATATCACCACAGCTTTCAACGCAAATTCACCATTACACTTAATGTAGTTGCTGTTCCAACCCTCGCCCACGCTGTAAGGCGGCTGATCTTAAACCTTGATCCACTGGGGTAAAGTATTTTAGGTGGTTACTGTGGCGATGCTTGGCAATAATGAACTACAAAGATATATATTTCCTGATCTTCGGTCCAAAAAAGTTTGCTACTACAAGAGGCAATTTCATCCATGTGTTTTCCGCCCATTGCCGTATGCTTCCTTTCTTCGTCGTACCATTCCGGTCCTTTTTATCACTATACCAAAATACAGGCTGAGGCTCAGCGCCCCACTGTTTCTTGAACCGAAATGTTCCGCTGTCAGGACTTGATCGGCCGAAATCAAATCTCTTAAAGCCATTATCAGCAGCGTATTCAAGAAAGGACCAGTACAGCAACATATTGGGACTCAACCGGTTATAAGAACGAAGCGATGACGCCCAGGGGATGGAAACCGTATCATTGTGCAAGAGGATAATGCCACCAGCCACCGGAATCTTGGCTTTATAAACAACACCCACTCTGGCCTTTTGGCCGTAACAGGAAGTTAGGTGCTCGAACCACACCTTAGAGTGGACAGGAGAGCCCAAGTCCCGCATGTTTATGGTAAAAACCTTGTAGAAATCATCGACAAGCTCGGAGCCCCCAATCCTGGCATGCAATCCATCCTTTATGGGGCGCCTAATTTGGCTTCGGAGTTTGGACTTGAACTGTTTGAAGAGGGCTTCTGAGCCCTCCGGCAGATCGAGTAACATACGGACCTTGTCGCCAAAGGGTTCAAGGTAAGGGGTATCAGAAAGGGCCTGGTTACACCTTATCTCAAGGGATACTTTGTGGGTACCTGCCTCCTCATGAGCGCTCTGGCACAGGGCTTGCGTTATTTCTTCGGTATCGGCTAATGGGCCGCCATAGTCGCAAAAAGGAAGGGAGACCAGTTGGCCCCTGCTAAATGGGGGCCTGAGGTACAAAAGCGGGAGGACCCCCATGGGTTTACCTGAATTTGCTTCTTCGGCCAGGAGATAATGGGGTGTATGCTTGTATGCTTTGGCCACCGTATCTCTCCACTCCCATAGGTGGTACGGACCGGAGTGAGGGTGGCGCGTCACATACTCATTCCATAGCTGCTCGTCAGAGTCTGTTGCTTTTCTTATTTTTATGTTTTTGGGCATTTTGGTCTGTTTGGTCGATTTGGTCTATTTGGTCTTTTTGGTCTGTTTGGTTTATTTAGTCCTTTTAATCTATCTGGTCCATCTGGTCCGTTTGGTCTATCTGGTCTATTTGGTCTGTTTGGTCTGTTGGGTCGCGAAATGCGAGAAAGTTGATCGCGAGAAAAGGTGAAAGCGCGAAAGGCGAGAAAAGTTATTCCCTCCGAGCTTTCAGTGCTTTTATCAAATTGGCGGTCATCCTATTGACCTGTTCTACCTTTCCCCGCAGATCTCTTGCTTTGTCTGTAGAAAGATAACCTATATTTTCGGCAATCAAGAGCTGGGTTCTGAGCTCCCCTCCTGAGCCCTTGGCAATGTAGAGAAAACGCACGAATTCGTTTATGGTCTCACGCTCTTTTCCCTCGGCAATGTTGGATGGTATAGATACCGCTGCACGTCGGAGTTGATCTCGAAATCCGAAATCCTTTGCAAATTCACCTTTGTTGGTAACCTCATATATCTCTGTGGTCAACTTAACGGATTGTTGCCAACAGTCGAGGTCTTCGAAGCAAGTGATCTTGGTCATTTTGGTCTATTTGGTCTATTTAGTCGGTTTGGTCGGTTTAGCCTGTTAACTTGGCTTTTGATTGTAAAAGAAGTTGTAAATGAATAAAAGAAATCGATGCCGACCAACTCAACCGGGTATAATGTCTCTTCTATGTTAATTCTCAAATCCGGTCTGTGATAATTCATTAACGAAGGATTTCTGGGAGCGCATATGCTAGCCCCTGGCAAGGAGCCAC
>JALXAE010000197.1:2744-16006 GCA_026992355.1 Syntrophobacterales bacterium
GTTAACTTGGCTTTTGATTGTAAAAGAAGTTGTAAATGAATAAAAGAAATCGATGCCGACCAACTCAACCGGGTATATGGTCAAGGAACATGAAATTCTCTATTCTCATTTTCCTTTATTTGCCAAAATTTTACAATGGTCATTCCCAAAATAATTCCAATCGAATCGAGCCCCAGATCCAGAACTGATGCAGATCGTCCTGGTACAAAGGATTGATGTAGTTCATCTGTGACAGAAAATACAACTAGCGCCAGGACCATGTATAACCTCATCCGCGGGTTTTTGTATACCCAACCATTCTCGATAACAAATTTACCCCAAGCCCCTGCGAAGAGAGCATATAATGGTACATGGGCAAAGTTAGTTAATATTTCGTCAAGCATCGTACCAGGTTGCCCCACGCAAAGATCCGGAACGGAGGATAACCAAACAATGAGAAGGGTTATCGATAATGCTATGAAGAGATAAAAGTATTTAAGATATATTTTCATAGATAATGTCTCTTCTATGTTAATTCTCAAATCCGGTCTGTGATAATTCATTAACGAAGGATTTCTGGGAGCGCATATGCTAGCCCCTGGCAAGGAGCCACGTGTAAGCAAAACAACGGTTTTGAAACCACAGAAAAATTTTTTTATTCCCCTTTCACAAAAGGGATAAAATATGGGAGCGTTCCCCCCCGACGATTATATCTGCACATTGTGAAATGGGTTGGAGAGCGCGTCATTATGAATCTAGTGGGTATTTTGGAAGAACTTGTCCTAGGAGCATTCACCGACATCGACTTTACACTACTGTTAATTCGGAATAAACTGGGGCAAATAATCATATATGTCCATAACAAATTTACTAATCGTGCTGAGGCTTTCATCAAAGCTTCTATTGACCGGAATATTGATTCGCACCAAAGCCCCATCTGTTCTTTTTCTTGTTAGCGAATCCCACATCAGATAAAGTTTATTCATGTATTCACTCGAATATATCCTTCCCCTGGCCTGATACCACCATACATACAGTTCCTTATCATCGCCTTTTACCATTAGATCTACGTTCACCGAAGTATTGCGGAAAGGTCTTGTTCCGTTTCCAGATATCGGTAACGGGAGTTCCATATGTTTAACTCTAAGCCATCCGGCACCAGGAAGGCATTGCCTCGGTGAATGTACTTGTTTTCCGTCCCGTTGTGTTTCAAAGTAGCCAATGTAGACGTCTATAAGATCGCCTTTTTCATTTTTATACGTACCCATGAAGTAGTCATCCACTTTAAGTATATCCATAATATCGTTAGAAAGTCGCTGTTCAGATACACGCTTCCAATTTCCGACAGTGGCAGGAAATTTCGCCAGTGGTACTCTTTTAATAGCAGCAGAAGGTATAGACAACAAAGCATTTCCCAGGGAAGCCATCGTCAATATAAGGATGGCTGCGTAATACCTTAATTTTAAAGAAGAATGCGAACGATATTTTTGCACAATGGAACCCATAAAACTTATTTGTGCTAAATTCCATTCAATCGATTTTTCAACTTACTAAACTGAGAAACCGTAAAGCTAGTTAAAATTAGTAGAATGACAGCAACCAAAAACAGGAGAACACCAGAAAATTCGTGAATGAAGCCTTCTGCGGCTTTTGTTCCATAATGTACGGAGAGGAACGCTGTCATAGTTATTCGAAGAGAATTAACCATAATGGCAATTGGTATTGTGCTCAGAACTATTACCACCCGGGAAGTCATGGATTTGCTGGTAAAATAGGCATATACTGTTCCCAATGCCAATAGCGACATCAAGGATCTTATTCCACTGCAAGCCTTTGCCACTTCCAGAGAGAGACCTCCAAGTCTTATTATGTTACCTTCTTGCAGAACGGGTATCCCTAAAAGCTGAATCGAGTGAGTTGCAAGCTTTGAAGCAACTAGTTGAAGAGGAAAAGTAATTCTGTTCATGATGATCGATGGTACGGGAATCATGAACACCAGGAAAAGAACAGGAAACGCCAGAACTCTCAAGTGGTCCTTCCCATATAGAAACAAAATAAGGCTACTCAACACGATTATGAAAGAAAATCGCATCAAAAAGTTCTCTGCTGCCAGCTTGCCCGCAAAAAACATGAGCAGTCCACATATTAAGAACACAAATCCAACATTTGACGGTGAAAATTTACAGGCTTTTAGTTTTTGTTTTCGCTCCCAAACCAAATACAGGCTCATCAATGGTATCAAAAACCCATGAGAATAGTTTGGGTCAACGCGCCATTCGCTGACCAAAGAAACAAATACACTCCGATACAGAACAGCCACTGCCGCAATTACAACGAGCGGAAAAATTATTGGAGTCTGGTGGGTCTGTTGGGTCTGTTGGGTCTCTTGGGTCTCTTGGGTCTCTTGGGTCTCTTGGGTCTCTTGGGTCTGTTGGGTCATTGGGTCGATCAAGGGCAGTTACAAGTAAACAGTGACCAGTGACTAGTAAGATCGAGAGCTCCATTAAATACTTTTTGAGAGGCCTAACAGCATTCTCGATATTTCTTCTAGTTCTGCAAGCAGTTCCTTCCCACCCTCCCTCAAAAATCCGAGGTTTATAGAAATAATTAATTGAGTTTCTAATTCGGAGGCTGAGCCTTGGGCAATTGACAAGAATTGGGCAAACTCTTTATTGCTTTTCCTAGCTGCCCCCTCAGCAATATTACTAGGGATTGATACTGCAGCTCTCCTTATTTGATTGACTAGCCCATGTTTCTCTGATTTAGGAAACGACTCAGTAACTTCGTATAATTTTGTGACAAAATCTATCGATCTTTTCCAAACATCTAATTTCTTATGGGGTCGCATTTTACCTTATTCCAGTATTTAGAAGTAACAGCTTGTCACTTGTCACTCGTTACTTGTCACACATAGCTTAATGGCTTCTTGGCAGCCCCGGTGGAATAGCCAAAAGATTCCACAGGGCACGCAGTCAAGGTCTTCGAAGCGAGTGATCTTGGTCATTTTGGTCTGTTTGGTCTGTTGGGTCGCTAAATGCGAGAAAGGGTTAAGGCGCGAAAGGCGAGAAAAGTTATTCCCTCCGAGCTTTCAGCGCTTTTATCAAATTGGCGATCATGGCGCAAAACTTCCCAAGCAACATCACAACTCTACCCTTTCAACATTTTAATGATATGCTTCGCCAGGTATTCATTGATTTCTCTATGCCGAGGGACCGGTTGAGAGACTTTAGTCGCTGGGTTTTGGTACCAGTCGTGTTTTCCTCTTCCCTGATTAATTCTTTTCGCTTCACGCTACCTCGAGTTCTGCAACCCTCCGAACATGAGGAATAGCACCACCATGAAGATCTTTAAAGAGATCTTTTAAGTTTTCGACCAGCTCTTCCAGTGTCTTGCCTTGAGTCATGTAATCCGGATACTCTTCCCGATGACCTAACCAGAAATCATCGTCTTCCCAATAAATGTACCTTATTTTTTGCATCTTTATACTCCAATGGCATGCCCAACACAATAGAATTCGCCATCGTGATAAATTTCGGCTTTGATCACCTTCTTCATAGTATCCCTCTCATCGGCTATATCTTAGCCCGGAACGACGCCTAAAGGCAAGAGAAGTAAAGACAGTTAGGCAGCAAAGCCAGGAAGCGGGGAAGCTTAGCGGCTTGGCGGCTGGATAGACTGCCACACTACTCTTCCAACCACTCTTCTCTAGTGATACCTGCTATTTTTAGAATTCTTTTGAGGAGATCAACACCAATAACCCCTCTGTGAGCATTGGGGACGGTCAGCCTCAAGTCGCCTTTAATCATATACAAATGTTTCCCGCCTGCGTACGGCCCTTCGAAGCCTAGTTTTCTGAGTTTAGTCACTAACGCACGGGGAGAAACCGGACCGAGCTTCGTCATCTACATCCCTACCGCTTCCTCATCTCTCACAGCAAATTGACCCAGCTCGGGGATAGGCAGTCCCTTCTTAATACTCAAGACTAGCCAACCTTCAATAACCTCTTTCAGATTGCGTCTACACTCTTCCAAGCTCCTGCCAGTAGACCATACACCTTTTAATTCAGGGACTTCCCCGTAGTAGGGCTCCTGGTCTTCTATAATTTCGTACTTTGCCCTTTTGAGTGCTTCTTCTATGTACTCGGTAAGCATCGAGTTTCCTCCCATGGCGATTGCTGACGATTTTATAATATCAGGCTATCCACTGTTAAATCAAGCCTCAGAAAAGGAACCTGGTTAGACTAATGGTTTCCTTTGAACCCGCCAGGAACTGTTACCAGGTGAATGCTTGATCCGGCAGAAATTTTGGATGCCTATATGTTGAATACATATATTGTCAGTGGGCCGGAGGCTGGACAGCCAAAAGTAAGAAGCTCAAAGCGAGAAACTCGAAGCTGGAAGCTCAAAGGTCAAAGCTGGAAGCTGAAGGCTCAAAGCTGAAAGCTGAAGGCTCAAAGGTGAAAGCTGAAAGGTCAAAGGTGAAAGCCTTAGGCAGCGAAGCCGCAACCAAAAGGTTTGGATGAGTTATCCGTTATCCGTTATTTGTTATTCGTTTATGTGAGAATATATGTGGTAAACGATGGCTTTCGTTTCACTGTGCTTTCGATCCCTCCAGAGGCGGATCTTCGACCTGATTTTTCCTCCCCGCTTCAGGAACCTGGGATCCCCGCCCTTTCCTGAATTCAAGCTGCAGGGGACAAGGGAAAAGGGGTAGAATGAAAAAAAGCACTCAACCATTTCAACTCCCTCAACCTCCTCAACCTTTCCTTCTCAACCTCCTCAACCTGCTCAACCATTTCAACCTCTTCTAGCATTGGACTACCGTGATTAGGATCGAAATTAAGACACTCTAAAACGTTACATGTCTTAAAGTAAGTATTCTAAATAAGGAGTCAGGGAATCTGGATTGACAGTCATTATTTCTTACGTTATGCTTGTTTTGTAAGGATCACTGCACCGAGGAGGATACATTATGCGCACATTAATTACATCTAAGTACCAGACAACTATACCAAAAGCTATTAGAGATGCTATGAACCTTTCTGTCAGGGATACCATTGAATGGAAAATAGAAAACGGTAAAATCGTTATTATCCCATTAAGAAAGCATTTTCTCGGGTTCAGGAACACCGTGAAAGTTGGGCCAGGGGATATACGAGCTGACATCAAATCAGCCAGAAGGATCAGGGCCGAGAGACATCAATGAAAAGGCATATAGTTGTTATAGATACAAACGCTCTCATTTCATTCATCACTGACAGAAATTTAGACCAGCAAAACAGGATAGCCGAGCTTTTCGAGAAGGCGGCAGCTCTGGAAATTCGGGTATTATGCCCACAAAATGTCCTTACCGAATTTGTCTATGTACTTGAAAGTGTCTATGGAGTGGCCAAGCCAACCATAAAACAAATGTTGACTGATTTTATTTTGATGCCAGGAATCGAGATTGTTCATAAATTGGATTTAAAAATTCTTTTCGCATATTGGCCTGAAAAAATCCCCGATTATGGTGATGCTATCGTAGCCTCTGTCTGCAAGGCAACAAAAGGCGCCCAAGTTGCCACATTTGATCGCAAGTTTAAAAGTGCTTTGAAAAAGCTCTCCATTCCGTCACTATATTAAAAGCTGAAAGCGGGAAGTAAGAAGCTCAAAGCTGGAAGCGAGAAGCTGAAAGGTCAAAGCTGAAAGGTCAAAGGCCAAAGCTGAAAGGGGAAAGCTATGCATTGAGGGACTTTGCAAGGCCAACTATCATCTTTACTATCTCTTTAGCCTGGAATTCCAAACTGGAATATTGCTCCTGAGTAATCCATCTACGCCTGCGAAAAATCTCCAAGAGTGTGACGGTTTCATAAAGTGATCCTCGTGCAACATAAAGAAATTGTCGGAATTCCTTTTTTGAATATCGGCCTTTTCCCTCAGCGATATTCATCGCGATCGATGTTGATGCAGCTTCGAGCTGTTCGATTAATCTGAAATGTTTCCTATCAGTGTCAAGGGACTCTATTAGGTCTATAACCTGATCCGCAAAGTCTATTGACTTCTTCCAGACCTCCAGGTCTTCAAATCCAAATTTCACAATTAGTTCACACCTTTGAGCTTTGGGTATTATTATTTGCCCATTACTTTTCCACAAAATCCGCAAGCACTAACACGTCTAAATCCGGGACTTTTTTCAACGTGCTATCGTTTGTCAAGAATTTGGAAGCCCTATGGAGTCCACACCGATTTGTAACGCATCAGGAGTTCTAATGCCATATTTTGCTCTTAATCTGGCGGATATCTCTGCCAGATCATGTGAGATCTCCACCGTAGAGAGTCCTTCAGAAAATAGCAATATTTCCCGATACCTTTTGGCCAAAGTCCTGTCTCCTGCCCTGGAGGGCTGAACCAAAACTTCCTGGAGAGTCACAGTGGATGTAATCGCCCTAATTCCTCCATTGTCTATTTCGAGAAATACAGGTTTGAGTATGTCCAATTACACGGGATTTTTCTCGATAAAATAGATAAACGGCGCGGTGTCAATACAAACACGCCGACCTCGTAACTCCTCAACTAATCCCACGAATTTCTCTCCTTGAGCACACATTCCTGGGCATCAACCATTTTCCAGATTTCAGCACCCAGCCCTTCTAGTTCCAAAACGCTGTGTTTAACCCTTTTCGCTCTGAGTGACTTTTTTATGGCGGCCGACAGGATTTCTAATAGGCTTAGCTGCTCCTCCGGGGTTAGTGTCTCGATTTTCCTGACATATTCTTCATAATTTTCAGATGCCTTACTCCTTGGCACTTTATTGACTCCTTTCTTAGCAAGGGGAAAATGCCTCGTGTTCAATCCGAGCAACATTGTTTGGCAGGTGCGTCCAGGCAGCTCCGATTAGAGTAATTTCAGCATAAGAAGCGAAAAGCGAGAAAGGCAATAATAATTTTGAATTTTGAGTTTTGAATGTTGAATTACTAGCTTGAATTAGCTGTTTTCACTATGGACGTTAACATGTTTCCGAGGTTAATGCACTGTCTTCTGAAACCAAGGCATAGGGAGCGCAAACTATAATTTTCTGAGCGTTTCTATAAGATCGTCTTTTGAGATCTGGTTCCAAACCGATACTTTGTTCAAGATGTCGTTGAGCGTGCCTTTAGCTATTTGATCATGGTTTGGTACTGTTATCTTATGAGTTCCACCATCTGTTTTCTTTTCAAGTCTTACGTGGCTTCCGCGCCGGCGAACTATACCATAGCCAAGCGACTGTAAGAACTTTAATAGGATTTTACCGGAGATCACAGGTAGCTTTTTAGACACTGACCTCTCCAAGGTCCATCATGGTAAAAAGAGAAGGATTAGGAGCAAAATCTGCCGCTGCCTCCGGGTCATCAAAAAAATGGAGTGCAATAGCCTCCTTAAGGTTTTTCACAGCTTCATCCAATGTTTTGCCCTGCGTAAAAACGTCCGCATCTAGACACCTTGCGCAATAGAATTCGCCATCGTGATAAATTTCGGCTTTGATCACTCTTTTCACTGTATTCCTCCAGTAGGCTTTATTCAGAACCACAAGGATACAAAAAGGCAAGGAACTTTCGCGACAGCCTGATGATTTGTCTTTCTGGTACCATTGGTGATTGCGTGTTATCCACCAAAAATTTCATACGGCCTTTAGCAACGGCAGTTCACGCTCGCGTACAACTCAGCCAGCATATTTTAAGGCCTCGCGTATATCTTCAGGTTCCAAGTCAGGATAGGCCTTAAGAATCTTTTCGTTGCTCATTCCTTCTGAGGCCAACACCGCCACTGTTGCAACGGGAATTCTTAGCCCCCGATTACACGGTACCCCGCCCATCTGTTTGGGATTAACCGTAATTCTTGAAAATTTCATGTCTTGCCTCTCACTCGCTTCCTCAATCCTCCACAATGTCCCTTGAATATGCAAAAATGGTATCCACACTCTTCAGGAGGGCTGGTGTTAATTGCATGACCTGCTTAAATATCTCGTAAATTGTTTCCGATTTATATTCATCCGCGATTTCATTTCTCAAAATTCGAATCTCAATGAATTCATCCGCAGAGTCAATAGCACCCACTTTCTCTGCCCGATTGATCCTGTCTCTCACGGTTCCTACCGGCTCCAGGTTAATAGTATCAAAAAACCTGAATATTTTTTGGATAATTAAGTCGCTCAACCTCGCGAATCTACTTGTCAATGCTTCAAAGCTCTCCATTTCTTCTTATGTCATTCCAGGCTTTATCTTGATGTTACGGCACTTATCGTAGGAATATTTCAGAATCTTTCTCGCATTGTCTAAATTCGACAATTCGTGTTTAAGCGCTTCTCTGACCGTCTTGAGGTTCATGCCAGCCTTTCTCCCTGTTCTAACGCTAAACGAACAAACGGGTCTACGGTATCCGGGGCAATAATGAGATCAATTTTCTGCTCTTCCATTTCTTCAAAAAGCTGTTTCTTTATCTTTATCTTATCACCATACGTAAGGGTCGTGGAAAGCACAACGAGATCAATATCTCCACCTTTCAGGCTGTCATCTACCCGGGACCCAAAAAGATAAATTGATGCTTTCGGATCGACGGAATGAATTGCTTTTTGAATTATTTCAATTTCACTATTTTTTAAACGCATATTATTTCCCCCTGAGACCTTTGGATCCCTAGGACAGGGAATTAAGTAAAATTGCACTGTAATGTCGCGCTTTTTGCACGTTTCTTTAGTACGTTATATTTAACATCTAATTAGTTATTCGTTAATCGTTATTTGTTATTCGTTATTTTTGCCTTTCATTTCCAAAATACTTTGCAGAAACTTTCTGTCCTGGATATCTTTCGGACGTACACCCATTTTGGTCTTTAACAAGAGCTCAGGTTTTAGATAGGGGATTCTTACCCCTTTGATTTCATCAATCAAGATATGATCTTCCACAGAGGAAAAGGTGATATCACACGCCTTCGCTATGAGGTCCACCGTGATTTCACCTGAGACCCTCACAACCTGATAGTGATCCAGATCATTATCAGCAATCTTATGAGCTTCGCCGTCTCGAATAAAAGCAAGTGCCTTGCGTATTCGTTCAACGTTATCCCTGGTATTTTCAACCAGGAGGTCAATATCTCCGGTCGCCCTAATGTAACCTTGGCGGATTACTGCAAACCCTCCGATTATCACGTACTTGACACCGTGTTCGTTCAGGTTGCGACAAAGTTCCACAAGATCATCTAACGTCGGGATTCTTGAGTACTGGCCACTATCATCATTTCCATCCATTGATCGGCCTCTTCGAAAGTTCTGAATTTAAAAAGCCCTCTTTTGCACACCTTGTTTGTGCCTCTCAACTCCTGAACCGTTCTAAGCCACATATCCGCTTCCCTGATACGCATCTCCGGTGGCATTGATGTCGTATCGTTATCTCTGCGGCCAACTTGTTTCTCTTTGTATGCCATGGTCTAGTATTTCGATTTTTCTCCATTTAGAACTTGTGGGTCATTTTTTGTATGATACCAAGTTTTTGTAGGTTGGTCTATTGGGTCTGTTGGGTCCATTGGGTCCATTGTGTCCGTTGGGTCATCGGGTCGTTGGGTCATCGGGTCGTTGGGTCATTGGGTCGTTTGGGCCCGTTGGGTCGTTGGCCCGGTGAAATGCGCTGCGCTGTCACTTCGTGAATTTCACAGGCTAAAGGTCTGTTTGGGCGTTAGCAGCGAGAAAGGGTTAAGGCGCGAAAAGCGAGAAAGGGCTGAAAGCGCGAAAAGGTTAAACAAGGACTCAAGAGGCTGTTACACATTTTAAACCCACAATTTCAGCCATAGCATCAAAATCGCGATCATCATGGAGCAGGTCCAACTCATGCTCAATACATATCTGAGCAATCAAACAGTCGATTGTACTTCGTATTGTGATCCCTTTTTTTCTACAAAGAAAGTAAATACGGGCTGCTTCTGCATAAGATTCAACAGGATCAATAGGATGAAAAAACCGCTGAGACGACAAATAATTCTTCAGCAGAGAAAAATCTTTTTCTGTTTTTGCACCTTGCAGTATCTCCTGGTAGATTACGCATGTAATGCCAAAAGGGATGTCCTGTTTTAGGATTTGTCGAAAAACAAAGACAGCTCCGGTTTCATTCCCCTTAAGAAAATCTATGAGTACCTAAGTATCAACCAGGATCACTTACCTTCCCTTAATGCCTTGTAATCATAATCCTCTCGAAATTTCACCTTACCCGCCAGGTTCAGGAGTTCTTTACGTTTCCTGGAAGCCACAAACTCTTCCAAGGCCATAGCAATTACCTCTCTTTTAGTCTTCGCCCCGCTGAGTTTTTTGGCTTCTTCTAATAACTCATCATCAATAACTACGTTTGTTCTCATATTACACCTCCATTTGTGTATTATAATACACAAATGGCTCTGCTAAATCAACCTGGATGAGAAGTGCATGAAGTTCGTTATTTGTTATTTGTTATTCGTTATTGGTTACTGGTTATTCGGTGTATTAGATCACTTTGCAATGCCATGTTGACAGACGGGTTATACTAATGCTATTTTTAGTATAACCTACGAATGATCGCCTTTATTATCAATGGAGATCCGAGATGCGTCCGACAGATGAAAAACCGCCAACTATGAAAGTTTTCAATAAGGGCCAGGTCGTTATACCAGTCGCATTGAGAAAAAAATACGGCATAAAAATCGGCAAAGAGATTGAGTTTGTAGAGACAGCCGAGGGCATACTTCTTAAAGCCGCACCCAAAGAACGCGCTGATGAGTCGTTGACAGAAAAATTATTTGGAAGGTTCGCCAGATTTGCACAGGGAAAAACCGTTTTGAAAAAATCAGACATCACGAGCGCCACAGAAAAAGAATTCATCCAGGAATGGGAAAATGATACCACTAATTGACACAAACGTAATAGTTCGTTTCCTGATTGGTGATCAAAACCCGAAATCCGAAGGCCTATATGACTTCTTTTCGTCCCTGGAGCGGGGCGAAAAGCGTGTTGAGTTGAAAATGATCGTTCTGTTCCAGGTCATTTTTGTTCTTAAAAGTTTCTATAAAGTACCCAAACTGCTAATTGCTCAGGCACTTATTGATCTCCTATCATATCGCGGAATCAAAATTGAGAAAAAGAAGATCGTGCTTAAAATGTTGAATCTCTGGAAAGAGCATCCCATTGAAATCGTGGATTGTTACTTGTTAGCCTTGCTCCAGTCTCATCCTGAAAACGTTCTTTACAGTTATGATCACGACTTTGACAAGTTTCGTATAAACCGAAAAGAGCCATAGGAAAAGAATAAGTGTTGGGTCTATTGAGTCTGTTGGGTCGTTGGGTCAAAGGGTCTGTTGGGTCCATTGGGTCCGTTGGGTCTATTGAGTCGAAATGGATTGCTCATTTCTGCAATAAGATCACTCTATCGCTTGGTTGCTGCTCTAGTACGTTGGGTCTTAGCTGGCAAGATTTGCCAGCAAAACCAAGAGCTTTTCGGCAACGATCTTTCGACCTTTCTCGTTCAGATGGCCTCCGTCGTTCGTATATTCGGGAACCAGAGAATAGTACGTCTTGCCATCTTTCGAAAACGTACAGCGTTTTCCGTCCGGGTAAGTCGATTCAATTTCAGCAAGATCGAACACAGGCTCCTTGCCGCTGTAGTACTTTCTTAAAAGATCATTATATTCATTTCTTTTTATGTTGTCGTCATATTCCCAGATATCTTTTTTCCCGATGATCTTTTTTATCCATGTCTTGATGGACGTTTTCGTGACGGTCAAAGGTACCGTGAAATGAACGAAGGTGACATCGGGGTATTCTTTTTCGAGAGACTCGATGGTCTTCTTGTAATAGTCGAATATCTTTTGAACGTCCGAATTCGCTCTTACGTCCACGTAACAGAATTTCAGGAACGCAATATCCGCTTTCTTGCCAATCCCGTTCTTGAGGTATTCCGCAAAGGCGTCGCATTTCGACTCGGGATCCACGTTTTTCCCCGCTCTCGAGTGCCCGAAGATCGGCTTGTCAAATTCTCCCGGATCGTTTGTTTCAACTATATTCAACTTAATTGCCGGGTATTCCTTCATCACGTCTTTTATGCCATCGATTATGTTGAACCCGACTGATTGGTGACCGAAGAATATCTTCTTTTCGGAAAGTTTTTTCCAGGTGGCTTCAGGGATCTGCTGAATAGAGCTATAAGTGACTTTCTTTTGTTCCATCTTTTCTCCTTTTCCACATGATATGATTAGGGCGAAAGAAAGGGTAAAAAGTATTGTTAATTTTATAGCTGGTTTCATTGGGTACTCCTTATTGGGTCGATTGGGTCGTTGGGTCTGTTGGGTCGTTGGGTCTATTGAGTCTGTTGGGTCTGTTTAGTCTATTTAGTCTGTTTAGTCTGTTTAGTCTGTTTGGAGGAGGAAGCTCGTGTAGCAAATTGGCTAATCTTCTAATTGATAGGATCTATATATGAGGAGTCCTTCGATTGCTTGAAGTGCATATCGTTCGATCCTGGGTCTTGCCATGTGAGTGACGATTACCGGGATAATAGGAGCTCCCAGGTATTTCTTAAGTCTTTCAAGACGTCTTTTAAATCTATCCACGTCTTTTCTTCCCAGTTGCGATTTGCTTTCCCCTACGACATAGACTCGTTCTCCATTAACCCGACCCTCTCCATAAATATTGACTTCTTCTTCCTTACCATCAGGATACTCGATGAATCTCCTGTCCATTATATCAATTCGGATACCGTGGTCAGTTTTGAGAAGTCCAGGGAGTTTGCTTATTGCTCTATTTTCCAGGGTATAACCAATTGTTGCCGACAGCCCTCCAATTTCTTTTCTCATGTTCTTCTGTTCCTTGATGACACCCTGAAGGATCTCCTCAGTTTTTTTCTGCGCCTCGGCCAGTTCCTCAACTCGAGATTCGGTACGTTTTTGTGCCTCGGCCAGTTCCTCAACTCGAGATTCGGTACGTTTCTGCGCCTCGGCCAGTTCCTCAACTCGAAGCGTTAAAGAATCAAGGCGAGCTTCGGTACGTTTTTGCGCTTCGGCAAGTTCTTCAATTTTATGGGTCAAAGAATCAAGTCGAATTTCGGTACGTCTTTGAGCCTCGGCCAGTTCGCGCACCACGGCTTTTAGAGCATCAAAGTCTTCTCTGGTTACTTTGATCTCTTTTACGCGATCATCCACGATCGTAATGATCGCCTTGTATACTTCGGCCGTTATGCCCTGTAGTTCTGCCATGAAGTTTCTATCCGTTTCGTCTTCTTTGCCCAGTTTGTCTGGCACTCCCCGATCAATTGCACT
>JALXAE010000198.1 GCA_026992355.1 Syntrophobacterales bacterium
ACTTTAACAACCTCACTACTTTTATGGACTATCCCGAGGAAATCAGAAAATTCATATACACCACCAATCAATTGGAAAGGCTTATGAAAGAAATCAAAAGGAGGACCAAGGTTATAGAGGTTTTTTCAGGCCCAGAGGCCGTCTGCAAAGTGGTCTATCTGATTTTATCGCATATGAATGAAAAATATGAATGAAAAAGCTTGCCAGGTTTCCGGGAAGCTATAGCAAAACTGAGGAAAGCCTCTTCCTCTACGGACACACTTGACTAAACACTATGCCAAAGTTTTTCCCCACATTAGCTCATTTCTTATTAAAATGCCATAACAAAACAAAATTAATTAATTGGGGGATTTATGTTGGAAATCTTCAGAATATTTAGGAAGTGTTTGTTTGTCGGGATTTTGTTGAGAAAATACTTTGAACTAGACGCGCAAAGAAAGGTGGTATATATATCCCAATCTGGGACATTTTGTGGGCAATGTTTCGGAAGAATATTCACGTATGCGTACTGAAAACGGTGCTTGATATGGATGGAGGATGAGTTATGGAGGCCTTCACTATCTGGTTCACGGGTCTTTCTGGAGCAGGAAAATCTACCCTGTCTCGTCGCGTTTACCTTGAAATTAAACGCCGTGGACTTAAGGCTGAACTTCTCGATGGAGATATTATTCGCACCAATTTCAGCCAGGAGCTTGGGTTTACCAAAAGGGATCGTGATATAAATGTTAAACGAATAGGTTTTCTGTCATGGATACTCAATAAACATGGTGTTGTCAGTGTTGTTGCGGCAATTTCTCCCTACGAAGAAACTCGCCAGATAAATCGAAAGCTCATTCCGAATTATGTCGAAGTATTTTGCAGTTGCCCTCTTGAAGTAGTGGAAAAGCGCGATCCCAAGGGTCTTTATGCTCGGGCAAGGAAAGGAGAGATTCCTCTTTTTACCGGTATTTCTGATCCTTATGAACCTCCCAAAAATCCAGAAATTGTTTGTCATACCGACAGAGAAACCATTGAAGAAAGTTTTTTGAAGATTGTTGGTTATTTGGAACAGAAGGGGTTTATACCGGTTCGTCCTGTAATGTCGAACATTGACTTAAAAACACTTGAGGAGGAAGAACGCTCCATCCGGGAGCGCCTTCGTTCCCTTGGCTTTGCTTCAGCCGGATGGTAACATCTTTATCTTACCATTTTTTGTGTTTTTTAATGAGACTTACATTGCCTGCTAGAGAGGATCTTATTTCCTGGCAATTTTGTCCATTCCTCCAAATGATGAAAAGATCTCTTGGATTTTCCTCCATGCTGCTGTAATATTGGGCGAAAATTAAATCAAAATCATCTGAAATTGAGGGCTGATCTTATGAAGCTGGGTATTGTGGGGCTTTCCAGAGCTGGTAAAACAACGCTTTTCAGGGCACTTACAGGGCTAGATATTCCCGAGGAGGCAGGGAGTGGTGGGAAGCTATATCCTGTTCACGGTGTAGTGTCTGTTCCCGATAAGCGGCTCGAGTGGTTGTATGATAGGCTGCGTCCCAAAAAAATGACCCCAATTCAAGTTACATACACGGATTTTCAGGGAGGGCATCTATTTTCTGAGGATAAACGAAAATACGTTGCTGTTCTTCTGAATCACATAAGGCCCATGGATGCCCTGGTCATGGTTGTTCGGAACTTTGAGGATGTTGTGGGTGGAGCGCCTCAGGTTGAAGAAGATTTCCGAAGCCTCCATGATGAGTTCATCCTGGCGGATCTCGCAACTGCTGAAAAGAGGCTGGATAAGCTTCGGGAAGAGAAAAAGAAAGGGAAAAAGATTTCCGAAAGAGAGCGGGAATTACTGGAGAATTGTGTTGAAATTCTTAATCGTGAAGAACCCCTGAGAAATTATCCCCATATTGCGAGCGCTCAGGAATTGAGGGGTTACACCTTCCTTTCAGGAAAGCCTTTGCTGGTCGTTGTAAACAACAGCGATGAGGATGATACTCTTCCAGAGGTTGATTTCAAGGGAGTGGAGGTCGTTCCCGTAAGAGCCAGGCTTGAGATGGAACTCATGCAGCTGGACGAAGACGAGGTAGATGTTTTTAAAAAGGATTTTGGTATTGATAAGTTCGCTCGAGACATGATTATCAGTAAATCCTTTGCTCTACTTGATCTGGTTACCTTTTATACCGTGAATGAGGATGAAGCTCGAGCCTGGACTGTCAGGGCTGGAACGCCTGCGATGAAAGCTGCAGGAGTTATACATTCTGATATGGAAAGGGGCTTCATAAGGGCGGAGGTAATACATTTTGACGATTTATACAGGGCTGGAAGTTATTCTGCAGCAAAAAAGGAGGGAACTTTACGTCTGGAGGGAAGAGATTACGTGGTCCAGGATGGAGACATTGTGCAAATACGTTTTAGCACTTAGTTTTGCTTGCTTTGTATAAGGATTAGTGCAGTGAAAGAATATGTACGTATTTTGGATGTGCCGGAGGAAAGTTTAAAAAGGGCCTATTTAACGGTTTCCTGTAGTGGTTGTAATCTTTCGAAGAAAATAAAGGCTGACGTTTTTCTGAGTCATCCCGTGGTTAAAGTCAAATGTCCTTGCGGTTGTGAGACCAAATATATATTAAATCGCCGCCATCATCACAGGAAACGGGTGAATATTCCTGTAGAGATTACACTTCTTAGTAGTGATACCGTCAGGTTGGTTCCGAAGATTACGGGAGTTGTAAAAGATATTTCGGTGACGGGTGTTGGAGTAAATACTTCAAATTATAGGTCTTATAATATAGGTGATATTGTCGAATTGAGGTTCAAATTGCCAACAAGCGAAAACTATATTGTAAAACGTGGTATAGTTATGTGTCACGACCATAAACGGAAGCGCATTGGAATAAAATACATTGATGATGGCGGTGTGGATAGACAGATATCTCTTTTTATGAGATCCTGATTATCCCTCGGAATTGCGTCTGGTATGTTCATCAGGCTAAGGGGCGTAAAACAGCACAACCTGAAAAATTTTGATCTGAACATTCCCTATCATAAGCTGGTCGGTGTCTGTGGGGTAAGCGGTTCCGGAAAATCGAGTTTGGCTTTCCATGTATTACATGCTGAGGGGCAGAGGCGTTATCTGGAAACTTTTTCGCCGTATATTCGTCAGTTTTTCGAACGTCTAAATCCCCCCGATGTTGACTCAATAGAAAACATTCCTCCTTCAATAGCCCTTGAAGGTGGAACCACCATTCAAAACGCACGTTCTACTGTTGGAACGATAACGGACATTAATGATTATCTAAAATACCTCTTTGCTTACAAGGCTGAACCTTATTGTCCAAGGTGTGAAAAAAGTTTTAAGCTTTCGCTTCCGGAAACAATACTCCAGCGTCTAACTGAAGACTTAAAAGAAGATAGATTTTACATATTGGCCCCATGGAACCATGACCATAACCAGATAAAGACTAAAGATCAACTTATTCAGCAAGGATTTGTCAGAATATACCATCGTGGAAATGTTTATAATATCCACGATGATTTTCCTACCCTGGATTTCTCCTTTCCCCTTTATGTGGTTGTTGATAGGGTGTTACGGAGTAAAGTTTCTAATGCTCGTTTGCTTGATTCTTTAGCGAACGCCTTCAAGATCGGGCAGGGTAAGCTGGCTATAGCTTTTCCCGGAAATGATGAATTGCTTGAATTTACAGCGGAGCTAAGTTGCCCTTCTTGCGGGTTTAAACTTCCAGAGCCCAAACCGGAGCTTTTCTCTTTTAACAGTCCAGTTGGAGCCTGTCCTGAGTGTAGGGGCTTTGGCAGGGTTATTGGATTCGATCTGGATCGTGTTGTTCCCGACAAGTCTAGATCCGTAAAAGATGGTGCTATTAAGCCCTGGAGACCGGGAAAGCTTGAATATTATGAGCTGCTATCCTTTTGTGAAAGAGAGAATATCCCTGTAAATATTCCCTTTGAAGAACTTTCTTCAGAGGACAAAGAAAAAATAATTAATGGTACGGAAACCTTTTACGGGATCAGGGGATATTTTGAGTGGCTCGAGAAAAAGACCTACAAAACCCACGTGAGAGTGCTTTTATCGAAATATCGTTCGTATGTTCCGTGTAGCCTCTGTCAGGGAAGTAGGTACAGTGAATTGACTGGTTTTTTCAGGCTTTTGGGCTACAGAATCTATGAAATTCAGTCGTGGAGTATAGAAAAATGTCTGGAGTTCTTTGAAACCAGCGGGTTGAAGGAAGATACTTCGGAAACGGTTCAACTCCTGGTGAAGGAGATTTCGAGGCGCCTTAAGGCTCTGGTTGACCTGCGATTGGATTATTTAACTCTAGATAGACCATCGAGGAGTCTTTCGGGGGGTGAGGTCCAGAGAGTTCATCTCGTTAAGGTTTTAGGCAGTGCCATAAGCAACATACTCTATATTATTGATGAACCCAGTGTTGGTCTGCATCCCAGGGATCAAGAAAATCTTCTTAGGATCTTGGATGGATTTGTAAAAAGGCGCAATACGGTTATTCTGGTGGATCACGATCCAGAAATTCTTAAGGAATGCCATCAACTGGTAGAACTTGGACCAGGTGGGGGGACACATGGTGGCGAAGTAATCGCTACGGGAACTCCTCAAGATCTGGCTTCCAACAAATCAAGTATTACAGGCCTTTATTTTAGGGAGCCTTTGCCAGTTTTATCCGGCGAATCCGTAAAAAAAGAACGGCTCGATAAATGTAACAACTTTTTGCGAATTAAGGGAGCCAGGGAATTTAACCTTAAGGATGTAAATGTGGATATTCCACTGGGGTGCATCACAGGCGTAAGTGGAGTTTCCGGAGCGGGAAAAAGCACCCTTGTTGAGACCACACTTTATGGAAACTGGAAGGCATACAAAGGTCAGCATCTGGG
>JALXAE010000199.1:0-4505 GCA_026992355.1 Syntrophobacterales bacterium
CCATCACAGAGGGTACCAACGAACTCATTGGAACCGACCCACGGAATATAAAACCTGCACTTGATAAGCTGTTTGAAGGTAGGTGGAAAAAAGGCAAAATCCCGCCAAAATGGGATGGAAAAGCTGGGCAAAGAATTGTGGCCATTCTTGCCCGAATTATTTACTGACCAATAATATTCATGGCCGGATTTCTTAAATATTGGCATACAATCAAACACCTAAAACCGATTCAGATTATAGAAAGAATTCGCTTCCGACTCGTAGTACCCCAAATAAAGCTTGGACAAGCTCCTGCTTTTCATTTGCCTGATATTGAAAAATGGGTGTCGCCGATTTCCAAAAAGAGAACGATGCTTGGACCAGAGAGTTTTCTGTTTTTAAATCAAGTACATGAATTGTCCGAGCATGGGTGGGATGACCCACGAATAATGAAACTGTGGCGATACAACCTCCACTATTTTGATGACTTAAACGCTAAAGATTCAAACCTACGTTACAGTTGGCACGAAAGCTTAATTCATCGTTGGATAGACGAAAACCCAGTTGGAATTGGTACTGGCTGGGAACCTTATCCAACCTCTTTAAGAATCGTTAATTGGATCAAGTGGATAATAAGCTACGGTATTCCGGCGTCTGAATGCATCCAAAGTTTGGCTTTACAGCTTAGATGGCTCCGTAAAAGAATAGAATACTATCTATTAGGAAACCACCTTTTGGCGAATGCAAAAGCATTAATTTTTGGAGGATTATTTTTCAAGGGGAATGAGGCGAAAAGTTGGCTGGAAACCGGTCTCAGAATATTAAACCACGAACTTACTGAACAAATTCTCCCGGATGGTGGACATTTTGAGTTAAGCCCTATGTATCATCTTATAGTTTTGGAAGATTTACTGGACCTCGTAAATATTTTAAAAGCTTACAGCTATCCCGTGCCTGATGGTTGGTTAGACTTAATATATAAATTGGTGCACTGGGGCTCTGTAATGTGTCATCCAGATGGAGACATCCCTTTTTTCAATGACGCTGCCTTTAATGTGGCACCTACAATAAGGAAATTGATTTGTTACTCAAATCGACTAAACTTAAACATAAGTAATCATGTTCATGAGAATTGCTGGCTTAAAGATAGTGGATACATTCGTTTTGCAAAAAAAAATTGCGTTTTATTTTTCGACGTTGCACCAGTGGGTCCTGATTATCTTCCAGGACATGCTCATGCTGACACTCTCAGCATAGAATTTTCTCTTTTTGGTAAACGGGTACTAGTCAACACCGGGACGTCTATATATTCATCTGGACTGGATCGTCAATATCAAAGAAGCACAAATGCACATAATACGGTGATGATTGATGAATTGGATTCATCTGAAGTATGGGGAGGATTTCGAGTTGCAAGACGTGCTAAAATCTTAAATCTGATTTGTAATTTGGATCAATCCATAGCTTCTGCAGAGCACGATGGCTACAAAAGACTTATCGGCAAACCTCGTCATTGGCGCAAAGTAGAGCTTCATGACGGGCTATTGAAGATTTCAGACAGAATCCAAGGCAAGGGTACTCATAAAATTCAATGTGCTTGGCACCTACACCCTCAAATTAAAATCAAACCATTAAAAAGCAAAAACTGCAAGGCATTTCAATTAGACATTCCATTAGAAGGGAAAAAATGCGAAGTTAAAATAGTAACACATCCTTCCTCTCAGATAAAAATTGAAAATTACAACTGGCATCCAGAGTTTGGCATGTCTGAGCCAGCAAAACGATTGGTTGTTAAATATGAAGGCCGTCTTCCAACAACCATTACCTCAAATTTTTACTGGTAGGTCGAAAGAAAAATATGCGAATCCTCATATTGACTTTCTATTATAAACCAGATTTATCGGCGTGTTCTTTTCGTGCTGCCGCTCTTTCACAGGCCCTTATGAAGCAGTACCGTGGTAAATTACACATTGATGTATTTACTACATTGCCTAATAGATATCATAGTTTTGATGCAACAGCCCCACTAGATGAAACTATAGGCAATATTCACATTAAAAGATTTAAGATTCCGAAGCATAAAAGCGGCATGTTCGACCAGGCGAAAGCCTTTTTGAGTTTCTCTTTCCAAGTAGTCAGAGCCTTTCGCAGAAATCAATACGATATTATATTCGCTACGTCTTCCCGTCTAATGACAGCTATGTTGGGCGCTATTTTAGCAAGGTACAGTTCGACACCTCTCTATCTTGATATACGAGATATTTTTACCGAAACAATGCAAAACTTACTAAATGGGCACCCTTTAAGACTTGTTATCCCCTTATTAAAAAAAATTGAGCTTTTTACTCTTCGTTCTGCCGTGAAAGTGAACGTTGTTTCAAGAGGATTCCTAGAATATTTTCAAAAAATAGTACCTAAGCAACATTTTAGCATTTTTACTAATGGGATCGACGATGAATTTATAGGGATTTCTTATAATAATCCTGAAAAAAACCCTGTTCCAATAATATTATATGCAGGTAATATAGGAGAAGGGCAAGGTCTCCATCACGTGTTACCAGAAGCAGCAAAACATTTAAAAGACAAAGCAGAGTTTCTTTTGGTTGGAGACGGTGGAGCCCGATACCAACTTGAAAAAATACTAGAGGAAAAAAAAATAAAAAATATAAAAATAAAAAATCCCATTCCAAGGACCTCGCTTATTAAACTCTATTCTAGGGCAGATTTTCTTTTTCTGCATTTAAACGATCATCGTGCCTTTCATAAAGTTCTTCCTTCCAAAATTTTTGAATACGCGGCCACTGGAAAACCAATACTCGCTGGTGTAGATGGATATGCTAGGTCATTTATCTTGAGCCATATAGAAAACGCATTTGTTTTTGAGCCTTGTAACCCTATGGGCTTAGTAGAAGGTTTCAAAAATCTACAGCCTCGAATTGTTTCACGTAATGACTTTATACATCGATTTTCAAGAAAAAGAATCATGCTAGAAATGGCCAAAGATATTCTAAATTGTGTATCCAAGTTGCCATAAGGGCATGAAAATTTTAATTACAGGTTACACTGGATTTATAGGAAAGGCCATCACTGTCTATCTTGGCTCAAAAGGCCATCAACTAGTTGGTTGGTCTAGACAACGAGCCAAATTTAATCATTTACAAAAATCGTTTACAGGAGATATTGGTCCTTATACTGATTTTAGGTCTGCCATCTCGGGCCTTGATACAGTCATCCACCTTGCTGCCAGAGTCCATGTCATGAACGATAAGGTAGAAAATCCCCTTGCAGCATTTAGAAAGGTCAATGTCCATGGAACCATCAATCTTGCTAGGCAGGCTGCTGATTCTGGAGTAAAAAGATTCATATACATAAGTTCCATTAAGGTAAATGGCGAACAAACTACGTACGGTTGCGCATTTTCTGAAAATGATATTCCAAATCCTGTTGGTCCTTATGCCATCTCAAAACTTGAGACAGAACAGGAACTGTTCAAAATAGCCAATGACTCCAGTATGGAGATAATTATTATCCGTCCTCCTATCGTTTATGGTCCAGGCGTTAAGGCGAATTTTCGTTCAATGATGAAGTGGCTATATAAAGGTGCTCCCTTGCCGCTTGGTGCCATAAAAAACAAGCGCAGTTTAGTTGGTCTGGGTAACCTGGTTGACTTTATTGCTACCTGCATAGAGCATCCAGCAGCAGCTAATGAAATCTTCCTTGTCTCAGATGGGGAGGATATCTCAACATCAGAACTACTAAGACGCACTGCCAGGGCACTGGGAGTACCAGCTCGTCTTTTACCAATACCTACCATGTTGCTAAAGGCTACAGCAAAGCTCGCTGGAAAGAATGACATGGCACAGCGCCTGCTTGGAAATCTTCAGGTTGACATTTCCAAGGCAAAAAAGGTCTTGGAATGGAGTCCTTCATTTTCGATAGACCAGGAACTTGAGAAAACCGCACGCTGGTTTCTCAAAAAAAAATACAATGTTGGATGAACTGTTGGCATTGGCCATGGCTAATACGTGGCTCCTTACCACTTCATTAGCCATGGGAGGCCTTGGGGCATGGGTAGTCAGCCGATATGCTAATAGCATTGGCTTGATAGATAAGCCAAACGAGAGGAGTTCACACTCTAATCCTACACCTAAGGGTGGCGGTGTAGGCATACTCTTGGCATTTGTAATTGCAGGTTTTAAACTTGGTTTTCCCTTGATGTTTTTACTGGCAGTCACTGGACTTTCCCTGGTCAGCTTTGTAGGAGATAACATACATCTTTCTCCTTTGGTCCGACTTGTTGTTCAATTCGTAGCCGCTTTAGTAGCATTGCATTCATTGAATGAGCATAAACTCATTACTATCTTAAATGAACAAAATAACATATTTATTCTTGCGGGATTGATTTCTGCTGCTACAATATTTATTGTAAGTACCGCTAATTTTTATAACTTTATGGATGGGATAAATGGAATAGCTGGATTAACTGGAATTATATCCTTCCTATTTTTAGCCCTTTATGGATTATA
>JALXAE010000199.1:4515-4871 GCA_026992355.1 Syntrophobacterales bacterium
TGGTGCTTTTGAGTTTAGTTCTTTGCATATCCTGTATTGGCTTTTTGCCATTCAACTTTCCCCGAGCTAGGATCTTCATGGGCGATGTTGGGAGTGTGCTGCTAGGATTCATGTTTGCTACAGTGGTTGTTGCAACTGCCAAGTCTTTCGAAGAATTTACCCTTTTAGCCGCTTTTATGTTCCTCTTTTATGCAGATGAACTTGTCACAATGATAGAGCGGATTAAAGATGGTTGGAACCTTACCAGGCCGCACAGACGGCACCTTTACCAGGTACTTGCCAACGAGGTCGGTATTCCACATTGGGAAGTATCTATTTTTTATGTTTTATTCCAGGCATTAGCCAATATCATTTTC
>JALXAE010000200.1 GCA_026992355.1 Syntrophobacterales bacterium
CCAGGGGAAACACCGTCTGCTTGAGAAGGGCAGACTGGCTTATAAGGGAATTTGCAGAAAGGTTCAGTGCCTCGGAAATACTTATCCACGGCAGAAGGCCTGCCAAGAGGTAAAAGAAGTAGCCTGCGGTTGTAGGAAGCTCTGGAATCTTGACCTTTAGTACCAGTGCAAAAAAGACATAGAAGATGGCAATGGTGGCTATTGGAAGGATAAGGGTCCAGACAAGGCCAATTACAGAGCCAGCATATTTGGCCTTGATGTCTCTTTTCACCCATAGGGCAAGAAGAAAGCGATTTTTTAAGAGATAGTGTAGTACCTTCATGTATTCCTAAAGAGTTAAAATAAAAAAGACATAAAAAAAGCGGGAGTCGTAACCCCCGCTTTTTGGTTATCTCTGATGTTGATTTATATTATTGACAACCACATGGAGTGTTGCTTGGAGTAGCTGGACGCTCTCCTCTAGGTTGTTCACACTCAGCAGCAAGCAGTGTCTGCTGTGCGCCAAAAATAGAACTACTAATGTAAGAGTAGGCAAAACCATCAATAGTGGCAGGCATTGCAAGCCTTACAAAGCCATCTATAAAATCAGAGGGAAGTGCCTTCCAGGTTGATGGACATAGCTTGTTTAGTTCTTGGGGTAAATAGAGTGTAATAGAAGCCCTAACCTCATCATTATTCCATGCGTCCACCAGCATTGGAATTGGCTTGCCATCGTTATCTTTATATGGCTTTGTTAGCCAAACTACAATAGTAGTTTTAGCGTTATAAGTTGGATCTATCCAATAGCGTACGTCATATGAGGTACGAGCCAGTATACCATTAGACAAATGCATTACTGCATCTGGGTTATCAGCAGGTGCACCGGCAAAATCATTATCTACTAATGGGATTACTGGTATAAAAATTGCATCTTTGTTGGATTGGTCAACTAAAAAGGCATTAGCACTAATGGTGGTATTAGCATCAGCATGAAATACAAGATAGCCTTCCATGCCATTTAAACGATCCCTTGTTTGCATCCAAGAAAATGGAAGAAAATCATCATCTGTGCATTTCAAATCGCCATCAGCCACGTGCGTTGAGTTAACATCATAAAATGTCCAATGTATCTTACCGCCCTTGGTTTTAGTATCATGACGTGAACAGTCTATTTGACATATAATTCCCACTACAGTGTCTACGGACGCTCCATCATGGAATACCGAGGGGACCAATGCACCTCTAGTATACTTTCCAAGAGTTACCGCCTGTGCCTGTACTGCAAAGAGTAACATTGCAAGCATTCCTAAAAATCCAACTATTTTTTTCATTTTCGTTCTCCTTTTCTTTAATTTTGTAGTTCTAAACTCCCTAAGTCTTCTTACGTTGAATTTTGTGCCTCCCTGTTCATCACCTCCTTTCCTTTTAGTTTGTTGTGCCGTTTTTATTCATAAGTGGATTACCCTGTCTCATGACATGATACCAATGTCCATCAATTTTTTTCCATTTATCAATAACAATTTGATGAAATATTGCCTTGCTTCCAAGTGCAGGAATTATATATGAAATTTTAACCTCTACGGTCCCAATATCCTTTTGAATGCTGATATTATCAACTTTTACATCCTTATAAATTATATTTCCAGCCCTGGCATACTGACTCAAAGGGACCTTTCTTTGAAAGACTGGTTCTTCTAATTGATAGCAAGCCACAACGTCACCTGTCAACCTGAAATTCCAATATTTTGAAGCGGCATCCTTCAGCTCCTTTTTGTCATCGGATGCAGAAACCTCATAATTGCAAAGGAAGCTTGAAAAAAAGAATAACAGACATAATATTGGCATTAAATTCAAAGGTTTTTTCATGACCCTTCCAGTTCATGTGCTTTCGGTTTGCTTGAATTTATTGTTTCAATAATTTGCTGGGGAAGCGAAAGTTTGTAATCTTTTATCAAAATGCCTTCCTCCTGGTCCTCTTCTAGGTAGTAACTGTAGGCATTATAGTCCTGGTAGAAAGGATAGCCTTCCAGATACAACACCCACTCGCCACGTGGCCGTTTGAAGCAGTACTTGCCGTCAAAACCGGAGGTAGCAAGGTATCTTTTTTTATTGGATTCGATCACGACATTGCGCAGCCCTTCACAAGGATCAAACTCGTTATTGTTGTTTTTGTCAAAGTAGATATGGCCACACTGTACCCATTTCGGCTGCGGCCCTTCCGGCCTTGCAAATACCATAGTAAGCAAATATACATTTGCTCTGGTGTCTTTATCAATTGATACTACACCCCTACAATATCCCACTCCAAATTCCACATATTTATCGTTAAAAAGTAAAGTACCTTTGTTGCGCATGCTCTTTAGCAGGTTTAGAAAAAGGATGCTGGCCCCATCCTGCGGTGATAGATAGTCCTGCATGACAACCGCGCTTCTGACTACTTCTGCCTGTTTGGTGGAATAATCGACTGCTGACAACTTTTCATTAATGTCCGTGACGTTCCCTCCAAACCCATTAACAATGGATTCGTCACAAATGGCCTGTGCCACCATATTGAGTTTGCTGTTGTTTAACAGTGGCAGGCGGGAGCCGAGATATGACATAACTTTGTTGGTCACATCGGTAGAATTCGTGTCAAAGACATCGGAAATCTTCTCCTGCCACTTGTCTGGTTCGGAAACCAGGGATTCCAGCCAATCAATGACATCTTGTTTCGCCTTGGCCATTGAAATGGTTGAGTTAGTATCCTTGGATTCTGAGGCCATAGCCACAGACCCTACAAATGGGGGCGTGAATAAGGATACCATTATTATCGTCAAATACAGTTTTTTTATCAAGTCAGCCGCCAATGGATTAAAGTAATTTTGACTGTTATTAAGCAAATGTCGAGCCAAAAATTAACGACTATGTGGCGTTTTTGTCTCAATAATAAAGGGGAATGGTACGCTTTTAAAATAGCCAAGCCCAAGTCTGGTTATTTTTGATATTTCCCTGTTCAATTTTGACCAGATGTGACCAGGGGGCCAAATAAAACCCCTATTGAGTCGCCGGCAGTATTGGAAAAGAGAAGGTCTAGGTTACCGTCATTATCCAGGTCCGCAAATGAGATGTCCCTGGGAAGACTGCCAGCGGGTTTTTCTACAAGCTTCCACCTGGTACCAACTCTATGTGCGACAAATATTCTTCCCTCTTCCCCAAGTGCAATCAAGGGTGAACGCATGTTTTGCGTGACCGCAACTGCAAGGCCTCTGAATCCCCAGACTGGTGCCTCTATGTATTCCTTTGAGGTTACCTGCCCCTGACAGTTTCCATAAAATATGATGCAACCTTTTTCCTTGAGGACCTCAAATGTAACCGCTGCATCTTCGCAGCCGTCCTCGTTCAGGTCTGCTGTTTTTACATAGGCAGGTGCGTCTTTTGCTAAACCGACAGGTTTTCCAGGACTTTTCAGATAGTATTTTGAAAATTTCCTGTTTCCCTTGTTTATGGCAACCACAACCGACCCTGGTACAACCTCCACCCAAAAAATGTCTTTTTTCCCATCATGGTTCCAATCCCCTATTTCAACATTTTGTGCCATTTCATTTGCTAGAATTGTTTGGGAGTCAAATAAAAACCCCCCTTTCTTTCCCCATAAAATGAGAATCGTATGCCCCTGATGCGGACTTAGTACGATGTCCAAAATCCCGTCTCCATCCAGGTCTGCGCACCTTATGCCCTTGCAGTTTATTGGAACCTGAACCGTAGCCTTTTTAAGAAAATCTGTTCCTGTATTTTCCCAGTACTGGACCTGGAAAAGCCCTTCTGCAGCAAGTATTATATCTTGTAAGCCATCACCATTCCAGTCGACCGCAACGATCTTTCCAGGGTGATATCCCACCAGATCCTTGCCGTAAACGGGTCCCTTGCGGAATGTACGTTCAGGACCGCCCCAAAATATCACAAGATTGTTATCTCCATGGCTTATGGCAGCAATGTCTGTAAATCCATCGTCATTAAAGTCTGAGGAGATGGGAGAGAGGGGGGAAGGCCCTACCTTTAGTTTTAGGTATGTCGCATTCTCTTTTTCGGGTTTGGTGCTGACATCTGTTTTTTTTGTCGTTTCATTTGGTGTCTTTATTTTTGAAGCGCACCCTGAGAGAAAAAGCAAAATAATAACAGATACTGAAAGAACCTTGTGGAAATACGAAACTGCATTCTCCATATTATTCGCCCGTCTTTAACCTAAGAATCGTTTTCGCGTAAGAAAAATACAAAATTATTTTTTGGAAGTCATCCATCATAGTCCGTTATCGGCTTTATCATTAGTTAATTTTTGGGCCGCTTCTAAACAGATATTTCTCTCAGCTAAGTCAACAGAGGGCTTGTTCAGAATCTGGTTATAGACCTTGAGACATGATTTTGCGCTTGCGACTTCTCCAATCTGATTCAAATAGTCATAAAGGCCACGAAATGTAGCTGCCAAAAATGGATGATACCTTAATGAAATAAGCAATGATTTAATAGCCCTCCTCTTATCACCATTTAAATTTTCCACAACAGCAACCTGATTGTAGTCGTTGAAGATATCTATCCAATAGCCTTTCGTATAAAGAAATTGATTCTTCTCCCTGTTAATAATCGGTAATGCTGCGTCTAAAAGGGCTTGCCGGTTCCGAGGCGTTAGTTGTGAAGAAAGGGCCTTTTTCAAACTTTCGTTCAAGATGGTCAATCTTGTCCCATGATATTTCTTTTTAAGGTCCTGGGTAAAGAACAAACAACTAAGCAAAAAGATGGCCAAGACAGTAATTTTTGAAATATTTATTATGATGATTTTCATAATGAGACCTCTTAAAAAGGGGCTTCAATTCGGCATTTTTGAGCTTAAGCTCACAAACAAAAC
>JALXAE010000201.1 GCA_026992355.1 Syntrophobacterales bacterium
AGGAAGGTCCATCTCCTCTATAGATGGAACTCTTGCGGGAAGCTGACGCATTACAACAGAAAAGTATCCCTGTTGAGAAAACACATTAACACGGAATCTGGCTTTTCCAGGAATAGCGTAAGAAAGGTCGCATGACCCATGTTCAATAAGATTTCGCAAATTTCTCCTGTTATTCCCGATAATTGCCAATGCTATCATCTCGGTATGGTAGGGCATCAACTCACGAATCCCCATCTCGAGGAGCGCTGGACGTAAAAGGCCATCAACCTCGGCCTGAGGAGGCTTTCCCACAGTAAAGTTAATATCAGACAATGTGGGATACTCATCCAATATCTTTGACAACAAATAATCCAGGTGTTCTCTTTTCATACTTTATCTCCAAAACTATACTTCCGTAAAATCTACGGGTGGCTCGCTTAGAAAGGGCCTAAACATTTCTTTATTTGCACATTTCATGTAGGCTTCTTGAGCAGAGATTCTGCCCGCCTGTAGGTGCTCCATAATTGAATCATCAAGAGTCTGCATTCCGTATTTTCTTCCAGTCTGTATTGCAGAAAGCAGGTGTTGGGTCTTCTTCTCCCTGATCATGGCCCGCACGCCGTGGGTGGCAACAAGAATCTCAAGAGCCGCAATTCTTCCCGGCCGGTCACTCCGTTTGAGAAGGGTTTGAGACACAACAGCTCTTAAAGCATCGGCCAGCATTTGACGAATCTGCTCCTGTTCATCCGTTGGAAAAACCTCAATAATTCTGTTAATTGTTTTTGAAGCATATTCCGTATGCAAGGTTGAAAACACCAAATGACCCGTAGCTGCCGCTTCAATAGCCAAACGCATAGTTTCAAGATCACGCATTTCGCCAACCAGAATTATGTCCGGGTCTTCACGCAGGGCGGCTCTAAGAGCTGTAGCGAAGGATCGGGTATGAGTTCCCACTTCCCGATGATTAATAATACAATTTTTACTTTCATGAACAAACTCAATAGGGTCCTCAATCGTTATGATATGATCTTTTCTATGCCTGTTGGCTTCATCTATTATTGCGGCCAAAGTTGTGGACTTACCACTACCGGTGGGACCCGTGACAAGTACTAAACCTCGAGGCAAAAGAGCCAGTCTTTTAAGCACTTTAGGCAGTCCAAGTTGATCTATTGTCTTAATTTCTGACGGAATTTCTCGAAAGATAGCCCCAATTCCCCTATTTTGCATAAAAAGATTAGCTCTGTATCTGCCAAGTCCCGGAATTTCATAGGCAAAATCCACATCTCCAGTTTCTTCAAATTCTTTTATCTTTTCTTCAGGAGTAATTTCGTACAACATGGCTCTGAGGTCATCATCATCCAGCTTTTTAAATTTTATCCGCTCCAAATCTCCATGAATTCTGAGTGCCGGTTGCTGACCTGACACCATATGAAGATCAGACGCCTGATGTTTATGCATCAATTCAAAAAAAGCGTCTATCCGTGCCATGTAATCTCCTCTTTAATTTGAGGGTTAATCGCTAAAGAAAAACTCTTCTTCCGGCAACTGAACACATGTCAGGTACCGCCCATATACAGCACCAGTATCTATGCCAATTTTATTTTCCATAACAAAAGGAGCATTAAAGGGAGTGTGACCGAAGATCACCTTCTTTTCGAAATCACAGGAACTAAAAATAAACTCATGCCTTATCCATAGCAAATCATCTTCAGATTGCTGTTCTATTGGAACACCAGGCTTCAAACCTGCATGGACAAAAATATAATTGTCAGTTTCAAGGTATACCGCAAGATTTCGGAAAAAAGAAGAATGTTCTTCGGGAAGAAACACTTCATATTTACCGTCCATGCTTTCCAAAAAACCGTAACTTTCTATAGTGCTTCTTCCTCCATTCCAGAAGTACAATAGTGGATCCGCACCCTGGAGAAAATCCATAAACATCTTCTCATGATTTCCTTTTAAAAACACTATGTTTTTAGATTTCCTCGACAAATCCAGAAGAAAATCAACGACTTCTTTCGAATAAGGGCCTCTATCAATGTAATCCCCCAGAAAAACCAGTAAATCTCTTTCAAAATCTATAGGAATCCGCTCCAATATCCTTTCCAGTAGGTGAACCATTCCGTGAATGTCTCCCACAGCAAAAATCCGTCTGAACTGGCTATCTTTTACAAATATGTGGCGTATCACAGCGACCATACAAAATAACTTCTTCTTTCATCCAATCTCGTCAGTCCAATTTCCTTAGCATACGACAAAGCTGTAAGAAATTCCTTCTGAGTTATTCTACGGTCAATAAGAGAATCAGTATATGCTTCTCCGCATGGTCTGTATTGATCCATTATATTTACGTAAGTGTGAGGTGAAATCTCCGAAGCAATAAATCTCAGAATGTCTCGAGTTTCATCCAAACAATTCGGCATTACAAGATGTCGCACCAGAAGACCCTTTAAAGCAATCCCATTTTTTATTACCAGGTCTCCAACCTGTCGATACATCTCCTTCAAGGCCTCTCTAACCCTGTCAGGGTAATCTGGAGCTTTGCACCACCTTTCAGAGCTTTCCTTGTTCCAGAATTTAAAATCTGGCATGTAAATATCGACAATACCGTCCAGAAGCTTCAGAGAAGACACCCTATCGTAGCCACTGGAATTATAAACTAAAGGTATATTTAAACCCTTTTCTATCGCATAAAACAAGCCTTCAAGAATCTGAGGAATTACATGAGAGGGGGTAACAAAATTTATATTGTGACAGCCATTTTTCTGGAGCTCAATCATGATTTCAGCAAGCTGAACAGGGCTAACTTTGAAACCGCTGCTATAATGACTTATGTCATAATTCTGACAAAAAGAACACATTAAATTGCACCCGGAAAAGAAAATTGTGCCCGATCCGTTGCGCCCAACAAGAGGCAATTCTTCACCAAAATGTGGGCCATAACTTGCAACTACAGCTTCAGCACCAATAAGGCATAAACCTTTTTCTCCTTTTGTTCTGTCAACCTTGCACATCCTTGGGCAAAGAGAACATTTCTCAAGCCACCTCTTTGCCCGTTCAATTCTTTTAACCAGGACACCTTTTTCAAACGCTTTGATGTATGAAGGTTTCATGGCTAACTCTTGTTCAATATGAGCACCTGTATTTTACCTTCTAACAACTTAGCAAATTCCTGAGCATCCTTTTCAGATCCTACAATAGAGCCATAATGCATCGGTATAGCTACCTTGGGCTTCATGGCAAGAGCTGCTTCTGCAGCTTCTTGAGCAGTCATTACATAGGTACCTGATACGGGCAAAAAGGCTACATCCGTTTTAATTTCCCTCATTTCGGGCATAAAATCCGAGTCTCCAGCGTGATAATATCTTACCCCTCCAACCTCAACCACAAAGGACAGCATACCAGCGCTTCTTGGATGGAATTGTTTATTCGTGTTATAAGCAGGATAAACTTCTATCTTGACTTCATCTATTTCCAGCTTATCACCGGGTTTGACAACCTTTACATTCCCGCTAAGTTTGCTCGCCGAAGTTTTGTCGGTAACAATAACCGTATCGCCTTTCTGGATTTTTTTCACATCATCCGGCGAACAATGATCAAAATGTTCGTGAGAAATCAGGATAATGTCCGCAGGTTTCAGCCCTTGAGGTAATTCGTAAGGATCAAAATAAATAATCTTACCATCCTCTATAGATATTGCGTCGTGCCCGTACCACTTTACCTTAGCTCTTAATTCTTCTATGTTCATGCTAACATCCTCCCTTATTTGCCCTTTACCTCAAAAATTAATACCTATACATATCGACATTGTATAAACTGATAAAAATATAGGTTCCGATAAGTACTTTAAATTTATTTCATAAAAAGGAAAAATTCAAATAAATGAAGCTCCAATATTTTCTGCAAGAGATTGAAAAGGAAAGCAGATACTGGAAAGTAGAAAGCGATTTTGAAATAGCAGGAAATCCTCCATCACTAACTAGCCCTTCCAGGTACATGTCTCACGAGGTGTTTAAAATTCTAAAGGAACAGAGAATCCATGGACTATATCTTCACCAATCAAAAGCGCTGAAAGCTATACAATCCGGATATCATGTGGTCGTTTCGACCCCAACAGCCAGTGGAAAATCTCTCATATATAACGTAGCAATCGCAGAAAAACTCCTAAAAAACAAAGAAGCCAGATCTCTTCTTATTTTCCCTATTAAGGCTTTGAGCAGGGATCAATACGAAAATGCCAGATCTTTTTTCCAATCCATTATAAACCCAGAGAACATCGCTGTTTATGATGGCGATACTGAAAAAAAAGAGAGAGAAAAAATAAGGAAAAATATTCCAAATATTATCATCACAAACCCCGATATGCTCCATTACGGTTTTTTGCCGTACCACCAGAAATGGCAAAAACTCTGGGAAAATCTGAGCTTCATTGTAATTGATGAAATGCATACCTATCGAGGCGTGTTTGGCAGCCATGTAGCAATGATAGTTCGACGTCTAAAAAGGATTTGCAATTTTTACGGCTCATCTCCTCAGTTTATCCTCCTGTCGGCAACCATAGGAAACCCAGAAGAATTGGCAGCCCAGATTTCAGGCATAAGTCAAAAGAAATTAGTTTTGATAAACAATTCAAGTGCCCCAACCCCCAAAAAACACCTTCTATTTCTTAGAACTGACTATCCCTTATCATTGGTTGCAGCCTTCATCGCTGCTCGCTCCATAAAAAATGGACTGAAGACTATTGTGTTTACCCGATCTCGCAGGATGACCGAACTTGTCTATATCACCCTCAAAAGCAAGTTTTCAAACCTTGAGCGATTTGTCAGCTCCTACCGCTCCGGACTTTTGCCATCCGACAGAAGAGAAATCGAACAATCCCTTGCATCCGGTAATCTGAAATGCGTTGTGGCTACCAGTGCATTGGAGCTGGGTGTTGATATAGGAGACCTGGACGTATGCGTTCTGGTTGGTTATCCTGGCACATTAATGAACACCTGGCAGAGAGCAGGACGGGTTGGACGAAGTGGGCAGGAATCGGCAATAATTATGATTCCCCAACGGGACGCTCTAGACCAATACATAGTTTCCAACCCGGAGCATATCCTTAGCAGACATTATGAAACGGCGGTAGCAAGTACAGACAACCTGGAAATCCTGAAATGCCACCTAGTATGCGCAGCGTCGGAACTACCTTTATCCAAACAAGAATTAGACGAAAATGAGGCATGGTTGAAAGCTACAAAAGAACTCATACAACACGGTGAATTGTGGGAAGATGAATCTTCATTGTTATTTTCTTCAACAGGGTATCCTCACCGAAATGTGGACATACGTCAGGTTGGAAAATCCTATACAATTTTTCTAAAGCCAAAGGGAAAAGATGTCAAACCATACCCGCTGGGATCAATCGATGGTGTGAGGGTTTTTAAGGAATGCCACCCTGGCGCTATTTACCTACATCTTGGCGAGATGTACCAGGTTACGGAACTAGACTTGCTCAAAAGAAATGTAGTGGTAGCACCCTTCAATGGTTCTTATTTCACAATGGCCTTTTCTGAAAAGCATACAGAGATACTTGAAATAGTGTCATCAAGACCAACGGGAAATTTCGTAATCAGGCTCGGTAGACTTCGCGTGACTGAACGGGTGCTGGGCTACGAAAAAAAATCCACAAAAGGCGCAGAAACACTCGATTATGTTGATCTTGAGCTTCCACCTCAGAGTTTTGAAACCGTGGGGCTATGGATTGAAATTGATGGATGGATTGAAAAACTAATCAAAGATCAGAAATTGCACTTTATGGGTGGAATTCATGCAATAGAACACGCGATTATAAGCATGTTTCCCCTGTTTTTGCTTTGCGATAGAAACGACCTTGGGGGAATCGCAATTCCCTTGCACCATCAGATTAGAAAGAGTGCCATCTTCATTTACGATGGGTATCCCGGAGGAGTTGGTCTGTCGGCAGAAGCCTTTCACATTTTTGAAAATATCCTGACTAAAGTTCAGGAGCTACTTCATTCGTGCGATTGCATCGAAGGATGCCCTCAATGTATACATTCGCCAAAATGCGGTTCTGGAAACAAACCGCTGGATAAAGAAGCCGCAAAACTCATATCAAAAGCCTTACTGGATCCCCAAATGTTGGCAAAATTCGGGAGTTCATCAACACACACAAATCAACAGGCTGTGCCTATTTTATCATCAGAATTGACTGCTCAGGAAAGGGAACTCAAATTGGCTTTTCTGGATCTTGAAACTCAAAAATTGGCCGGTGAGGTTGGCGGATGGCAGAATAAACACCTGATGCGAGTTTCGGTAGCTGTAATTTATGACGAAACTGAAAAAGACTTTTTGGTTTTCAGAGAATCAGAAATCGGAAAACTGCTCGAGTGCCTGAAAAAGTATGATCTCATAGTGGGTTTCAACATAAAAAAATTCGACTACGCGGTCCTAGCCCCCTATTCCACAACCGATTTATCTGAATTACCTACCTTCGATATCCTGGAAGAAATATATCGGTCGACTGGTCGAAGAGTGAGTTTAGACAACCTTTCCATTGCAACGCTTGGGGAGGGTAAAATTGCAAACGGTGTTGAGGCTGTACGATGGTTCAGAAGTAATAACTGGAACAACCTTATCGAATATTGCAAAAAGGATGTAGAAATAACCAGAAAACTATTTTACTTTGCCATAGAAAAAAAATACTTGTTAGCAGTAAATAAAGGTAAAAGAGTTGTGAAGATATCCACTCCCTGGGACCTAAACCTCATTCTAAAACCGGCGCCCTGTCCTACTAAAACCAAGTTTTCTTTGTAGAAGGGATAGTTTTTTCTTTTTATTTTTTTGTAAGGGTCTAAACTTCAAATTATGAATAACATTGTTCACCCTTATAACCTTGCCCTGTTTGAAAATAACTTCAGAAAGTCCATAGTACCATCTGTTGCCAATTACCTTAGTGGGGGTGCCCTGGACAGCCAAAACCTCGTCCTGAGTCGAACCTATTGAAAAAAAACTATTTGACAGTTGTCTTGGAAAATTTCTGGGAACTAATTTTACCCTGAGACTTCCGGTAAAATCATCATACCCTACAACCCTGCCATTTTCGAAAAATACCCTATCCAGACCATAATACCATGTAGATCTTACCACTCTAGAGGGCATACCCTGGACCAGTAATACCTCGTCCTGGCTTGAACCCAGCGTAAAGTATAAAGGAACCTCGCCAGGAAGCCTCCGAGGAACAATTCTTATTTTCAACTTACCATCAAAGTTATCATATCCAACGACTCGACCATTTTCGAATGTTACCGAAGATAAACCATAGTACCATTTCTTTCCCGAAACTTTATCTGGAGGACCTTGAACATTCAAAACTTCTTCCTTAGTTGAATACAAAGTAAAAAAGCTCCTACGCCAAAATTCTCTCTTTCGGTCTCCTCGATTGGTCTTTTGAACCACCTGACCCTTTTCTTTTACTTCGTTTCGCTTGGGCTCAGTTGATATCGAACGACTGCCTGTTTTTTTCACGATTATGTATCTCATTATCTTGTTTCTGCCGGTAATAGTACGCAAAGATAAAATAGTGAGAATAACCAAAGAGACAATTCCAAGCCACAGCCACTTTTTATTCGTAACATCAACTTTGCCTGTTACATTTTTTGAAGATGAAGTAGATGCCTGTACAAAATCATCCGATGATGACTTTTCCTTTTGCCTGCTTCTGATAATTTCTCTTATTCTGACATGGTTTATAAGAGTCCTGTATGCTTTTGTTATTTCGTTAAATTTTTGTTCTGCCAGTTCTCTATCTTTATGAGAAGCATTCGGTCCTAGGCTATCAGGATGCCACTTTTTTGCGAGTTCCCTGTATGCCCGTTTAATATCCTGTGAATTTGCCTCACGCGACAGGTTTAAAACTTTATAATATTTTTCCAAGCCATCATTCATGTTCAAATCATGAATATCCCCAGAAATTATCAAACCTATTGTTCGAACAAAATTGTTTTGTTATTGTAGCAACATAAGCAACAAATTGAAACTATTTTGGAAACTGCTGAGGAGTCAAAATGGGAACGCCGAGTTTCGATAAAAACAAGTATGTCAACCGCATAATAGAACAGGCAGAGAGCCTGCCCCCATTCCCAAATGTTGTTCAAAAGGTAATGCCCCTTCTACAAACAATGGCTCCTGCTAAGCAAATTGAACAGGTTATTCAATATGATCCCGCCATAGCATCAAGGGTTATTGCCTTGAGTAGGTCTCCAATTTATGCAAGGAGACATTCCATTGGCTCTTTGCGTGATGCCATAATTGCCCTGGGACAAAAGGAACTAATTAAGGTTGTACTTGCAGCATGCAGTGCCAGGTATTTCAAAGGCTCTACCGAAGGTTACGACCTCAGAGAAGGAGAACTGTGGGAACACGCCGTCGGTGTTGCTATCATGACAGAAATTCTGGCCTCTTTTTTGAACAACAAAAATGTCTTTACTTTATATACGGCCGGCTTGTTACATGACATTGGAAAAACCGTTTTGCATTTCCACGTCAAAGACCAGTTTGAAAACATCATAAAACTTGTTAAAGACAAAAACATGCATTTCCTGGATGCCGAAAGGGAAATTCTGGGTATAGATCACCAGCAATTAGGGGGGCTTATTGCCAAAAAATGGAACTTTCCAGACGTTGTTGTAGCAGCTATTCGTTTTCATCACGAACCTACCAAAGCCGCTATCAAGTTTCAGGAAATTGCAAAGATCGTTCACCTGGCAAATATTATGGTTGCTACAATGGGAATAGGTTGCGGGGTCGACGGACTAACTCAGCCAGGTGAAGAAGCAATTTTCAAGGAAATGGGCATAACATCAAAAAAAATATCCGAATTACTGGCTGAATTTGGCGATAGGTTTAAAGCTATAAAAGATTTTCTGGAGATAAAATAAGGGGTTACAAAATTGCTTGTTTTGAGTAGAAAAGTGGGGGAATCCATACGAATAGGGGATAATATAGAAGTAAAAATAACAGAGATAACCCCCAACAGGGTTAAATTAGGAATAAAAAGTCCGAGGGATATTCCCATCTACAGAGAAGAATTATATGAAAAAATTAGAGAAGAAAACAAAAAGGCGGCTTTAATTCAGCAAGAAGACCTCATGAGTGCTCCTGTAATAATTGGAAAAAAAACACTTTTTTATGACAAACAAAAAATAGGAGGACTTGACAAATGAAGATCGAGACAACCCGTTTTGGAACTATTGAGGTTGATGACAATCGTGTAATTGATTTTCCATGGGGTATTCCAGGATTTGAAAACATAAAAAAATATGTTCTCATCGAATATAAAGATGGTCCATTTCAGTGGTTACAAGCCGTTGAAGAACCGTCTCTAGCATTTGTTGTTTGTCCTCCTGAAGTAATAGGCGTACAGTATAAGATACCTCAATCAACTCTAGAACCTCTGGAAGCAAACCAGGCTGATGATGTTATAATTTTGAATTTAATTTCCTTTGATAGAGAAAAAAATATCATCCGATTTCATTTAAGAAGCCCTTTGGTTTTTCATGTTGAAAAACGGCGTGCTTATCAGTGGACAATGGATTCTGAAGAAGTAAAAAAATACATCAACCTACCTGAGGGAATGGAATGGAAGGAAGCCTGATCTTTTTCAGGTTCTTAACTGCAAAAAGTCAACTTCCAAAGATCAAATTACGGAAAAAATCCTGCAGCAATTGATAACTGCTGCAGGATTTTAATCTCCCTTTATCCTACTATAGATCCCTGCATATTGGGAGGTGGTGATGTCGAAGACTTTGAAATTTCCTGCCAGGCCTCCCGGAGTTCTTCCATAATTTTAATTAACGGATCGTAATAATCTGGGCCAGACCGGGAATTAACAGCTATGAGGTGCCTGAGAATATAATTATACAACCTGCCTAAATTTACGGCAATGTCACCACCTTTTTCATAATCCAAACCAACCAAAAGTTCGGTAATAATATCTTGAGCATGCCTTACTTTATCATATGTTGCTTCCAGATTCTTTTCCCGCTGATACTTTTTAGCATCCTTGAGATCATTTATTACAGCATCATAACACATAATCACAAGTCTTACGGGATCCGCCGTCTCTATTTTAGTTTTCTTATAGCTATCAACAGGGTTTGGCATAGTTATCCTCCTTGTTTACTGGAAAACATCTCGTGACTTCTATACATGGATATAGCATGCTTCTTTTTACGAAGCATGTTGATTTCATCTTCAATGTCTGCCATTCTATCTTTTAACGCCTTAACAACCTGCAACGTTACTTCGTGTACATTTCTCATTCTCTCATGAAACTCATTGTAAAGTCTGGCAAGCGCCTGGTCTTCCGTGAAAAAACGACCTGATCTTTCAGCAATTGATTTCATCTCTTCCAGGCAAACATCAATTTCTTGCCTGGTTTTTTTACACTCAGAATTTATCTTCGTAAATTCAGAAGGAGATAATTTATCAGCATTTTCCAGTTTTTCTGTATAGCTCTTTAGCAGTGCCAGGTTCTCATTTACCTTTTCTAACAATTCCTTCCACTTTTCCTGTGAATTTTTTAACTCCATTTTTACACATCATTAACTGGTTTGAGAGGTCTGATTAGATAGGCCTCCCAGTTGAGCCATCAGCCAATCTGATTGCGATTGCATTTCAAAAAGGGCTTCTTCCATCTGAATAAATTGCCTGGTCAACATCTCTATTTCTCTATCTATCCTATCTTGTTCACTGCTTATACGATCATCTATTTTATCTATACTATCTTCTAAACTATTCTCCTTCAAGGTTAGCGTTCCGCTAACAGGATCCATTAGATTATCAAGTTGCTGAAACATATCGGATGCAAAGCTGTTGATTTTAGAAGCAGCGGAGTCAAAATCACTCTGTAAAGCCTGTCTAAACTCTGACGTATCAAAATCAAGTCTATCATTATCGTTTATAGTAATTCCAAGGTCAAACAATTGGGCATTGAGATATACGGACTGTAGATTAAATTTGATGGTCTGAAGAGTAAAGTCTGTTCCCAGAGGACCTACTTCGGCGTTAGGATCTGTATTACTGGTTATATGTTTTGATATCTCATCAAGGACAGCATTATAAGCGTCAACAAAAGTCTGCATTTTTTCTTGTATGGCGTCATAGTCACGATCAATACGCATGGTAATGGTAACTGACGAATCGGCCGCATAAAGATCAAAGGTTACCCCTTCAATTGCGTCAGTAATAGTATTCGAACTTCTGGAAATTGTAATTCCATCAATGGTAATTTGTGCGTCCTGACCAGAAATTTCTGTAAAGGACATGTCAGAATTAGATGCATCAAAACTAAACCCACCTGAGCCTGTTTCGTCGGCGGTTATGACAAGTTTATAATCATTATCACTTGCCTTTAACACACTAGCAGTAACACCAAGGTCCAGTGCATTTATTTCATCTCTTATTTCATTGAGCGATTTTCCGTCCAGAGTAATGTCAGTACCGTTTATTGTAATATAACCAGTCTTCCCAGCATCCTCATCTGACGATGTGAATGATTCGCTGTACTCCTTTTGTGGAGTTGCTATTTGGAGTACTTGAATCTGATAGATACCAGGAGGCGCACTAGATGTTGTGGATACGGACATTAAGGAATCGGGGGACACACTTGGGTCAGAGGAAGAGAGATTGGCTGTAAAGATATCCAAATCCCAAGAATCTCGAAGATCATCAACAGCATTCTTCAAATCAGTAAGCTTGGTTCCTAAATCTTGCCATGCTGTCAAACGATCCTGTAACGTCTGCTTCTGATCATTCAAAAGCTCTATTCGCTTTTCTTCCGCCTGGCGTATTTTATCTAAAATAGACTGCCAGTCTATACCACTCCCCAGACCAACCAAGCTGATGCCCATGGCATCACCTCCCTTTATATATTCTTACCCATTTTATTTATTCGGTTATTCCATAAATCTTCTTAAAAAAAGAAAGCAATCATCGTACCAAAAAATGAGGCGGGTAAAACCCCGCCTCAAGGTGATGCCACGTAACGATTGATAAGCAATGTAACTTGATTTTAACCGAGAAGCTGCAGAATCTGCTGAGGAGCCATGTTAGCTTGAGCAAGCATTGCAATACCGGATTGTTGCAGAATCTGATTCTTTGTAAACTGCATGACTTCCCACGCCATATCAACATCACGAATGGTGGATTCACTTGCAGAAAAGTTTTCTATGCTGACTTCTAGGTTCTCCATCGTATACTGCAGTCTGTTCTGATAAGCACCAACCTTGGCCATGTACTGGTTGATGCTCGAAATTGCCGTATCGATTGCATCCATAGCACTTTGAGCACATTCCACAGAACTAATACTGATAGCTCCAACGGACACTCCAAGCGAATCGCTGTCGGCCTCGTCCAGCTCGAGATCCAGGCGATACTGAGCATCATTCTGCTGGCCAATCTGGAAAGTCAACCCGTCCGTAGCAGAATTATCCGCATTCACCGTATAAGATCCAACAGTTCCGGAAGCTATGAGAGCAGTTCTGTTGTACATGGTGGAGGCGGCAATTCTGTCAATTTCAGACTGAAGATACTCAAACTCGGACTTGAGCTGATCCTGGACGGTCTGGCTGGACGCCGCCTGTGTCGCCAACTCCTTCATACGAACCAGAATATCGTAAATCTTAGAGTATCCTCCATCAGCCACCTGAAGCATTGATTGGGCTTCCGCTGCATTCTGATGGGCAACTCTCAAGGATCTAATATCCGCTCTAAACTTGTTGGCCACCGCCAGACCGGACGCGTCGTCCTTTGCCGAATTTATACGATAACCGGAAGACAGCCTTTTAAGAGATTCGGCAAGCCTTCTGTTGGTCATCGTCAGATTGCGATGCACATTAATTGCTTCAACATTGGTGTTAATCCTGAGAGCCATTTTCTTCCCTCCCTGCTTTTCTAATTTTCGAGACTTCCCTGTCTCTAAAGCCTTCTTCTATGCGTTCAGTTAGATATTCGGTGATCGCCCGAAAAAACTTTAAAAAGATTTCGCTTTATAAAGTTGACATAAGGCACAAGATAGAATTTCCCTTCTGCCTGAAGCTTCAAGATAAGCTCCTTCATAAAATCTTCGCTCGTTTTTGTCCCATCTTTTTCGAGCAGTTTGAAAAAATCTTTCCCGGAGAGAAAAGCACTGACCAGCTTACCAACGAGAATATCTAGGTCATACTCCCCCTTAACATCCAATTCCTCAAAGGCTCTCTGTGCTTCGTAAATTTTACCAATCCTCAAATAATGCCAGGCAATCGCCAGCTTCACATCAAGGGAATCCGGCTCAGCCTTTAAGGCCCGAGATAAAAAAAACTCAGCCCTACTGTGGTCCCTTTTAAGCGAAAGGATATTTCCAAACAGGGCATATATTCTTCCGCTTCCACATCCCTTCTCAACCGCATCACAAAGAATTTTCTCTGCCGTCTCAATCCTTCCCAGTACAAAAGCATGGTTGGCTAACCATATGTAAGCATCCACTTCGCTTATGCCTTCATTAAGCGCTTTTACAAAACATGCTTCATACTCCTTCAGAGTTCCCAATTCCCACCAGCAGTAAGCCAATCTTAAAAACCACTCTCCTCTTTCAGGAGGAGCCAAAACAGGCATTGTGTCAATTTTGAGAGAGGCAGAGGACATTTTCGCAAAACACTCCAGTGCCCTGTCGAAGTGGCCGAGCCACTCCCATAACTTGCCGATACGATACAAAGCCCCTTTATCTTCTCGCCCACAGGCGAGCCCTTTAATAAGCCACCTCAAAGCATAATTTTTATCTCCTTTTCCTCGGGCAAGTTCGGCCAATAAAACATAAAATTCAAAAAGTAACCCTGAATATTGTTTAACCACTTTAACAAAGTGCGTTCTCAAATAACTCAAAAGCTCATTGTAAGCATCCTTAAACATACCCATAGATTCGTATGTCATCGCCAGCAAGAAAATATAGGAAATATCTTCCCTCCTGTAGGGCTTTTCCAAAAGCAAAATCCGTAAATTTCTTCTTATTTTTTTTCTTAACAGCTCAGGGTTGTCGTAACCGTAGTGTTCTATTTCGATATTTGTAGAAACAGGAATACACCCTGCTTCTCTTAAAGAAGACATGAAGTTTTCGTGTATCCGCCCCTGAAACCTTATCTCTTTTAATAGAGGGGCACAGCGTATTTGTTTCAAATAAGCATAGGGAACGGCTCTGTCTCTTACGGTTCTAATATCTTTCAACACAAAGTAGAAACACTTCTTTCCGTCAAAATAACCCTTCAATCGGTTTATCGCAACAACACTCTCGTCTGGAACTCGATCATCGGCATCAAGCCATAAAAAGTAATCTCCTCGAGCAAGGGATAAACCGTAGTTTCGAGCCGCTGAAAAATCATCCTTCCACTTAAAGTCAAATACGCGGGAAGTATATCTCCGGGCAACTTCTTTAGTGCTATCCGTGGAACCAGTATCCACTATCACGATTTCATCTGCAAACTTTTTTACCTGAGGCAAAAGAGCCTCAAGATTTGAAGACTCATTTTTCACTATCATACAAACAGATAAATTTGCTCTTTTCATTGCAAAAGGCTTTTTATCCCGTAAAGAGCATTTTCTATATCCACAAGTCCTTTATTCAAAAGACCTAAGATATCACCGTAGGAATGAACATAACACGGGGGAACCAGTGAAAAATAATCTCTCACAATCCCTTTCGCCTTATCACCTCTTCTAAATAGATCAAAAAGAACCACTGCCAGATCATCAAAAGCCCCATTCCACCCATAAGACAAAATCCTTCTTTGAATAGTCAGAAGTTTTGCTTTTTCTCTGGCTATTTCGTCTAAAATCTTTGTTGCCTCAATCGTTAAGACATCGTGGTCTACAAGCCTTTTCAGGTTTGGATCAGAATCCATACCAAAAACAAAATCCCACAGATAACGATGAACAATCTGACGAGCGAAATTTTTGTTTCTTACTTTGCCTGTGGGCAAATAAACGAGAGTTCCATTGGTAAGAAAGGTGGAATGGCGCACTTCAATGCCCGGTTCATCTACGCTGCCAATGCCTTCCCCCCTTAAAATCCTGCTGGCTAATAAAGAAACAATTTCTGGAACGATTTTATTCCTGCACTGCAGGCTACACTCTTTTCCTACGGAAACATCCATACAGGGATAGCAATCCATCTCAGGAGTTATAACCACATGTCCTTTTCCATAAGGTGCAGTCTCACCAGGATAAGCAGTAGCAACATAGATACCCAGAGTCGGAATTCCAAGCGCAGCCGCTATGTGAATGGGACCGGTATCACTGGAAACAAAAAGAGAAGCTCTGGAAATCAGCGCCACCAAGTTGTGAACGGTCAGCTTGCCCACCAGATTCAAAAGAGTACCGGTAGAACAGTTAGTATTTTGCCAGTATCGTACAAACAGGTCGGCCATTTGCTCTTCTTTATCACCGTGTCCGGTCAAAATAACAACGGCATCTCCGTCTTTTACCAACAACCTTCCCAGCTCTACAAAATACTCAAGAGGCCAAGCTCTATGAAGTCTGCTGGCGCCTAGATGAAAAATTATAAGGCGTTTGCCGTTCAATATGCCCATTTTTTCCAGCCATAGAGAAGCTTTTTTCAACACCCGCATAGGTATAGTCAAATAATTGGCCACGGGTTTTTGACGAACATGGCCCATGCCGACATGAATATCCACAAGGTTAAAAGAATTATCCAGTCGATTGCGAACAAGCGAGAAAAGATAACGTCCCCATCTGTCCGGTATAAAAGCTTGATTCTGGTCAGGACAAACGAGGCCGGATTTAAGATCTGAAACAATTCGATGGGCTATGTAGCCCGACGGAAAATCGTGTGTCAAATTTACGACTAAGTCATATCTTTCCTTCAGGTAAGGGTGAGCAAGAATTTCTCTCAAAACATTCAAATCTTCGTTTTTTCTCAATAACGTCGCCGTCCCTGCCGGAATTTTGATGTATCTGTGAATAAGGGGCGTATATCTTATAACTTCGGCAAATTCAGAAACACAAAAAAAGGTTATCTGAAGCTTCTCGTATTTTTCGTGCAGTCTTGTCAGAAGAGGTAGGGTCTGGATTATATCTCCCATTCTGGTAAGCTGTATTATGAGCACCTTGTACATTGCTTAAATTCCTCAAGCATTGTTTTCTAAAAATCTCGTCCTGAGCCATAAACTCACCTTCTTTCCTTCGAAATCACTGCATCTCTCAAGCTTGTCGGCATAGAAAAGGGCATCTTTCCAATTGGAGTTTTTAATGCAAAAGGCTATAAGCAATCGGAGTTTTTCTCCTTCTTTGCATCTTTCAATTATTTCCTTTTCATAGGAAGTTTTATTTATGATTTCCAAAAAAGGCCCCAAAGAGGCTATCCACTTCTCGCTCATGGAAACCACTTCAAGAATTCTCATAATCCCTTCAAGGTTTTTATTCTCAGCGTAAACACGAAAAATTCGTGTAAGCAACGGTAACACCTGAACAACGGACTTTTTGCATTCGGCGTAACTTATTAAAAATCTTTCTGCCTTATTCCATAGCGAAAGTTCTACAGCACACGATGCAGCAAACCTTAAAAGTTCGGGATCTTTCGGATGTTCTTCAATTTCCGGTTCTATAACATCAAGAGCTTTTTCGTAATACTCTGCTCCATGATAGCAGTTGGCAAGTAGCTTTTTCACCTCCAGAAGGGGCATTATAAACTCGTGGCTTAGCAAAGAAGCGTGTTCGAAAATGTGCCCCATGTGTTTGTGATAATCGTAAGTGATTTCCGCGTGCGGAACGGCTTCCTCATAGCGTTTCAAAAAGTACAGAGCCACCGATTTGAGCAAATTTGCCGTACTTTGCTTCGGAACAATACTGAGAGACTCGTCAGCCATTCTTACGACCTCAAGATATTCCTTCTTCTCAAGAAGCAACCTGCTTCTCAAGTTTAAGATACCGGCTATTATAAATTCGCCTTCCGATTCCTTGATGAGTCGGTATGCTTTCTCTATCGCTTTCCATGCTTCGTCGGTGTTTCCCAGCATAAAATAAGTTATTGCAAGATAGTAATGAGCGGCAGCGCTATCTGGATTGTTCTCAACCTCCTTTTTGGACAGCTCCAGATTCCTCTGGAGCTTTGACATCCAATCGTCTTTGTCGAGATGATAACCGAGGTGATCTATGATAAAAGGAGCTGCACCTATTCTGGCATTTAGACGCTTAAGAGAAGGAAAGACCTGCTCGTGGACAGCTCTTTCAAAACGCACCCCGGGAAGTTTTTTAAAAAACCTCATCACATATCCAATAGAACTATGGAAAAATCCACCACTGCTAAACGCCAGATTTCTCACCATGCTGGTATAAGCTTCTGCTTCTCCGCTTGAGGCAAGATGGCGCAATACACCTTTTGCACCGAGTGTGTTTAATCGCTCGTCCGCATCGAGGCATATAATCCACTCCCCTCTGGCCTTAGAAAGTGAGTAGTTTCTGGCTTCAGCAAAGTCATTGACCCATTCAAAATAGAAGATTCTGACTTTATCTCCGAAGGATTTAGCAATTTCTACCGTACTGTCTTCAGAACCTGTATCTACCAATACAATTTCGTCAACTTCCCTTATCAAACTGGCAATACAGCCCTTTATGAATTTCTCTTCGTTTTTAACTATCATGCAACAGGAAACAAGAGGACGGTTTTCTACAACCATTTTTTAAATCCTAATCGTAAGCTTAAACCCAACCCAGTATTTTAAGGTCGGAAATAATTCTTTCCAAACGATGCCTTATCGTATGTTCTCGAAGAACCACTCGGCGGGAAGCACGGGCAATGTCTTCCCGCTCTTGCGGGTGTTCTAGGTAATACTTCGTTAACTTGACGAACTCTTCTCCGGACTTATAGAAGGCTATGTCCTTGCCAAAAAGGCTTGTCAGCTCTTCACTGTAGTCGGCCAGAACGAAACCTCCCACAGCGCACACATCAAAAACCCTTAAGGTCACCATATCTTTCTGGTATATTCGGTTGATGTCTAGGTTCACTTTTGTTCCATTGTAAATAAGAGGAAGCTCAATGTAGTGCCCCGCCGTGCCACAGTAAATAATCCTATCATCGAGAACGTCCCTCCACTTTTCGTCGCCCCATACTCTAATTGCGTACTCAGAAGCAAGATTGCTAAGCTCATTTAAAAGCTTTACACGACGCGCAGATGCGCATTCTTCTGCAAGGCATAAAAGACCGTCAATTTTCTTCCCGTTTTTATCCTGCACAATCCACGAACTGGTGTTTTCTGATAGTAGGTGTTTAAGGAGATAAGGCAAAACGAAGTGTTCGGTATCCTGTAATTGTCTTTTGACCGATTTGGAGAGGAAAAACTGTAAAGAAGAATCAACAAGACTAAATAACATTGATTTTAGAACGTTTCCCTGACGCACCATGGATGACCCAACAAAGGACACATCGACACCGTATTTTTCCATTTCAACATCGCTCAGCTTAATGGGTTTAAATCTGAAGTGATTAGTAGCAAGAGGCAGATATAAAACCCTGGGAAATCCGGATTGCCTAAGCAAAGAAATGCGAGATTTTCTGTAGGTGTAAAAAAGGGTTCTGCCGATCCTTCTGCTGTTCCCCTTTGGAACCTCTATGGTTGGATCAATTTCCCACACAACATAAGGCAGCCCCTGTCGGGAGCATATATCTTCAATTCCCCTGACATAGTTTATACTCATGGCAAACAAAGGAAGGTTTTCTTTGATAAACTTTTCCAGATCCTCTGGGTTTACTCGAAGAACATCCACCGGAAGCACCGACATACCAAGGAGTAGAAGATTTTCGCAAAGGTCTCTGCTGAGAAGTCCGGTTATAAGAAGTATGACCTTTCCCTTATTTCCTCTGGCATTGCTTATACAATGGTACTCCTCCCCGTATAACCCCGACAGACGAGGATGCTGCCAGATGCGGACATCTTTTCTAGAAAGCTCCCATAACAGCGCCGGGAAATTAATCCAAGAGTAAATTTTCAAACGACCTTTCAAAATATCTTTGGAGTAATCCCTTACAGAAAACATTATCTTCAGAAACTCCGGATACCTCTCATAGACCAAAAGTTCACAAGCATCGGACACAGCATCACACAAAACACCCACATGATACCCGAAACCTGCGCCCACCATAAGTATGGCTTCCTCGTTAAAAAGATGAAATCCTGTCAGATGGCTCAAAGCTTCACCAAGAGGATCATCCAGGCTGTGAATGGTTCCATCTCCGGTTCCTGTGAAATATTTGAACCTTGCGGTTAGCCAGCCATGACAGCTCTCGGTAATTTCAAAGGGGGTATGATCTCCCGATGAATCTATCAATTCAACGAGCTCTTCATCTCCAACTACAGATAGGGCGTGCAAATTTTTTAAATAAACCTTCTCCGACGGTATTTTCAAAAAGCCGAAAGCATTCATTTACAAACCCGCTCGGCCAAAAAAACTAAAAAAATAGGGAAACATCGTTAATTTATCTCCGATGTCTCCCGATTTTACAACGATAATATACCACTTTATAAAATTACCCCTGGAGTAGCTGTAGAATCTGCTGAGGCGCCATATTGGCCTGGGCAAGCATAGCAATACCCGACTGCTGAAGAATCTGATTTTTGGTAAACTGTGTAACCTCCCATGCCATATCTACATCCCTGATGGTAGATTCACTGGCGGAAAAGTTTTCCAGAGTTATTTCCAGGTTTTCCATGGTGTATTGTAAACGGTTTTGATAAGCACCGATCTTTGCCATATATTGGTTGATACTCGTAATCGCCGTATCAATTGCATCCATAGCACTTTGAGCACATTCCACGGCACTGATACTGATAGCTCCAACGGACACTCCCAGTGAATCGCTATCGGCCTCGGCCAGCGAAAGAGCCAGCTGAAATTGTTCACCGTTCATCTGACCAATTTGGAAAGTCAATCCGTCCGTAGCTGAATTGTCTGCCTTTACGGTATAACCTCCAACAGTTCCTGTTGCTGCTATAAGAGCAGTTTTGTTATATAATGTAGAAGCAGCAATTCTATCAATCTCAGATTGGAGATACTCAAACTCAGACATTAACTGATCCTGCACGGTTTGACTAGATGCAGCTTGAGTGGCCAATTCTTTCATACGAACGAGAATGTCATAAATTTTAGAGTATGCACCATCGGCAACCTGAAGCATTGATTGAGCTTCAGCAGCATTTTGATGGGCAACTCTGATAGACCTTATATCCGCTCTGAATTTATTAGCCACGGCCAATCCGGATGCATCATCTTTAGCGGAATTAATTCTATACCCCGAACTCAATCTTTTCAGTGATTCTGCCAGCTTCCTATTTGTTAAAGTCAAATTCCTATGTACATTAATTGCTGGAACATTTGTATTAATTCTCATTGCTCACACTCCCTGTCATTTTTTTTTACCTTCCATGGCTTAACACTCCTACCCGTTTTGAAAGTGGATTTAGCAAATGCAATGCCATGTTGCTGAATAACCTCCTAGACTGTTGCATGCGAAAATGTTACTAAGTTTTACGTAACCGCGTAAATTAGGACCCACACCAACTTTATGCAGGAAAAACCATGGGATGCTTACGAGTAATTTTTACACTCTATGCGTTGATTCTGGTTCTAACTGCTTGCACTTCAAATAACGAGTGGGAAACTCATACCCCCATTAAGCTCAACCCCATAAATGTGATAGTAAACTATTCTCCAACTAAAGATTTGCTCACCCTGGGAGTAGCCCCTTTTGAATCATCCGATTGGCCACTTTCATGGAGAAAAAGACTTACCGACATGTACGAAAATTCCCTCACAAAGAGGAAAATTTTTTCTACTATCAAAAGAATTTCATGGAATGGGGAAAATGTAAAAGACTTAATTTTTAAAGCCAGGGCAGTAAATTGCGATAATTTGCTTTTCGGAAAAATTCACAAAGCTGCTATAAGCGGAGGAAGGGAAGTACAGGGATTGAACCTTGAAATATGGATTATTGACACTAACACCTTGAAAACATTATACCATGTAGAACAAACAGCCTATTCAGTTCCAGGCCCTGATAGAGACTGGTTTTGGAAAACTTCAGTTGGAGCACCAGCAGCAAACATTAACGCCATTGCCAAAACTTTGGCGGAACAATTCGCATCAAGCCTTGAACACTTTATAAATAAAGATCAAACAAAATAGACCAGGCTTGCACTTCAAGCTTTTTAAAGCTTCAGGCAAATGTGCCGATTAATATAATGGATTAAAGTCATAAGAACAAAACTCCTCAAAAAAGGAGTAAGATTATGGATACGAAAGTTCCGGAGATACAACCCGTTGCCATAGAAAACTGGACGAAGTTAAGTAAAGATGTCCAGAGAGAAGAAATCATAAAACCCGTGGAGGAAGCAACGGGAAATAAAAGTAAGAAAATTGGGGATGGCAAGGAAAAAATACAAACCAGCCTTTTGGACGCATCATTGGAGAATGCAAAAAAGCTAGCGGAAGAAATTGAAAAGTACCTTAAAGATCTGAACATTAAGCTGTCTTTCAAAGTGGATAAGAAAACCCATGACGTCATCGTGCGAATCATCAATAAAGAAACAGGCGAACTCATCAGACAAATTCCACCTCAAGAACTTCTAAAGTTGCGTCAAAAATTAGAAGAGTTGGTTGGTGTGCTTTTTAATGGAAAAATTTAGGATTAACAATTAGTTTGGATAATCTCTTCTTTGTTAAGACAGTCCACCAACGACCGGAAAGTACTATACTCATTTTACTTTTTACATTGGGGAAATGATGTTATGAGTATACTGAGATGATAAGTGTGTGGTCAAAAACTTAGTTCAATTGTGAGGAGAAACAAACTTAAATGCGAATCCTAATTGTGGAAGATGACTCTGAGCTGGGAAACCTTCTTAAGCAATATCTTGAGCGCTTAGGACATGAAAGTGTAACTCATGTGCCAGAAGGAAAACAAGCTCTCAAGGAATTACAACTTTCCTCTTTTGACTGTGCATTTGTAGATTTACAACTCCCTGATGTAAATGGACTCGAAATACTGAAAGAACTAAAAACAACAGACCCTTCTATACCTGTTATAATGATGAGCGGATATCCGACGCTGGAAAGATCTATAGAGGCTATGAGGTTAGGAGCTTCCGATTTTTTGACAAAACCATTCGCTTTTCAAGATCTGGTAGTGTCCCTTGAAAGAGCCCTACGAGAGCGAGAAATCCTCTTGGAAAATATTTCTCTTAAGCTGGATCATCAAGCAAAGTTAGAACTTGAAAAATTAAATAAACAACTTGAGGCCAATATTGAGGAACAAAAAATACTTTTCCAGGTTTCAAACGAATTGGACGAAGTAAGAAGCAGCGACGCACTATACGAAACTTTGATACGGTGGGCCAGTACGTTAACCAATGCGAGGGAAATGGGATTTTACGCCATTATACCCCCGGGAAATCAATTGGTTCTTGTTGCAGAAAAAAATTCACAACAAAGTCACATTTCTTCTTTTCCCAAAATTATAAATCGAAATAATGAATTGGCAAATTTAACATTAAAATATTCATCTCTTGGAAAAAACGGCCTTTCGAGAACAAATATTCCAAGCGAAGCTCTACAGAGTCACTCAATTCATACATGGTTGCATTCTGAATTTTCATCCCTAAACCATGATTGCAATATCTGGTGCTTGGAAATCAGAGGAGAACCCTTTGGCTTTCTGGTGGGGCTAATCCCAAAGGAAAACCCCAATTTTGATAAATCTAAACAAAGAATTCTTGAATTCCTATTGAAAAAAGCAGGCCTTACTTTAGAAAATTTGGCTTTATATGAAAGCCTAATGGCCAACTTTTATGGTATATTGCGTTCTCTTGTAAATGCTCTGGAAGCTAAAGACCAGTACACGGGCAAACACTCAGAAAGGGTCACACATTTTGCTTTAAAAATAGCTACATATATGAACTGTTCTAACGAAGAACTTGAATCTCTTAAAACCGTGGGTTACCTGCATGATATAGGCAAAATTGGAATCCCCGATGACGTGCTCACTAAACCTGGAAGGCTCACTGCAGAAGAATTTGAGTTAATCAAACAGCATCCTGTTATAGGCGAATCAATTGTAAGAGATCTGGGTTTTAGTGATATTGAAAGATCCATAATCAGGCATCATCATGAGAGGTGGGATGGAAAGGGGTACCCAGACGGCATAGGAGGTGAAGATATACCTTTAACCACTCGCATCATTTCTGCCGCAGATGCTTTCGATGCTATGTCTACGGATAGGTCCTATAGAAAAGCTTTACCGATGGAACGCATTGTGCAAGAATTTAAAAATAACAGGGGAACTCAATTCGATCCACTGGTAACAGATGCGGTACTGGATTTAATAAATGAAAGAACACAGGAAGGTGAAGCCAGTGACACCCGAAGATAAGAGAAACTATCTTCGAATTCATATTCCTCATTTAAAAGTAAAATATAACATCTTGCCCGATAACCAAAAGGCTTTTCTACCAAGAAAAAAGACAGCATATCAGTTATCTCACGATGAAGAAGCAGAGTTAGACCCTATTTTTAGGGTTCTGCTGGATAAATTAGAGAGTCTAGAGCTTAAGGTTGATTATTTACTTAAGTGGTTAGGCAAAGATGGGCGGGACAAACCCTTCGAGCATGAGGCAGAAATAATAGACATTAGTGGAGGTGGACTCTCATTCCATAGTGAGCAACCTCTTAAAGAAAATACAATGTTAGAGCTTTGTATAATGTCAGATATTGGAGAAATGAGTCCCATCTTTGCTATTGGAAGGGTATGTTGGTCAAAGGCAGAATCAAATAAAGACATTACGAAAAATATCGTGGGAATCTGCTTTGAAGATATGTATGAAGAAGACAGGCAAACTATAATGAGAATGATTTTTCACGCAGAAAGAAAATTAAAAAAGAAAAAAGATTCCTGATAAAATTGCCAGTAATGAAAAAGTTACCCAGCAAAATACTCCTTAGACAATACTTTTTACAATTCAAGGGCAACCTTATGAAAGGTTTCGTGCATAATTTGAATACTCCCTTGCAAAATGTTAGTTTTCTACTCGAATTTATGAGGTCGGACATACCGTCTTTATCTGAAAGCGAACTTAGAGATTATTGTCACGACAAGACAAAGGCTATTTACTCCCAGTTTTCTAATATTTCTGAAATGATTCATGTCATCAGACAATTGGACTATATGGCCAAAGAAGAATCCCCTATTTTTCTGGGCGAATTTACAGAAATAATAAAAGAAGTTTTAAAGTTTGATCTCTTTTTTAAACACCATGCCGAACTGGAAATTGATGTACCGGAAGAGATAAAAACGTCTGTAATCCCCGGAAAGGTATTTGTACCCGTAATCTGCCAGCTTCTGGACAATGCTCTCAAGGCCTTACGAGCTGCTGATAGAAAAGAATTAAAAATCATTGCGACTTCGAACTATCTGCGAATTGTGGATACCGGTTGTGGGCTTGAACATGTAGACAACGTGGAAATGTTGTTTGACTATGGAGTGATAATGTGGCCAGATGAAGTAACATCAAACAATGACATTGTAAGTGCGGGGCTCGGATTATACTGGATAAAGGATGTCTTGCGTTCTTTGGGATGTAAGATATCACTTTTTACCGAGAAGTCCTCATTTACTGTTGCAGAGATAAGTTTTCCATAATGAAAAGAAAAAATTTCCAGCTCTTTCAGAAAACTTTTCCATTTCTTCAAAGTGCCCGAAACAATATGCCAATGAAAAGCCAGCATATTCAAACTCCGCATCTCACGCATTCCATTGGCAGTAACTTTGCACTGCGTTCTTCTTGAGTTTATAAAAATCCTTGAGTGAGAGGGAGCATGTCATGAAAGCCGGCAAAATTAAAGGAAATTTCATACAAGAAGCTAATCCTACAGAAAACCGTAAGAAGGAGAAACTTCAAGGGAGAGGTGATTTCTATAAGCTTATGACAGAAGCAGCAAAATCGCCTGAGCCCGATTGTATGAAACCCCATCTGAAAATTACATCAACAAATGCTGAATTAAATAAAATGATATTAAACGTTGAAAATCTTCACTCTGTGGATGAGTCTGAAGACTCAACCGTAAACGGGCAAGCCCTATTTTCCACAATTGAAGATTCTATAAATCGTCTTGACCAGTTTTCTGCTGAGCTCGGTAAACCCAATTCGGATGCCGGGCGAATTGAAAATATCCTAGAAGGTGTGTTCCAAAAAATTCTCAGTAAAGATATATCTACAGAAGCGAAAGACCTTTTGGAAGAAATAAAGGTAGCAGCCTATACAGAGTATATTAAATGGAAACGAGGAGATTACTTTTAGTTATATTACTTTCCGTTTCATTGTTTCTTTGTCTATGTTCTCCCTCGTTATCCCAGGATAAAGAAAGGGATGTGCGAGTTTTCAAAAGCGGACCAACCCAGGAAGAAATCAACAAAAATTTTGAATATGAACAGGAAAAGGAAGATAAAGCCTGGGAAATGCTCCAGAACAGCTTCTTTGACATAAATCCCGATAACTGGCTCAGACCCTTTCCATCACAACTTCCAGAAAAAACCCCGAAAGCGAAATGACCTCAAAAACAAATGATACAATTTCATGTGCAAAACATTCATGTAGTTTTTAGTTCGTCAATAAATTGACAACATCTCTGTGTTACCCTCCAAAATAAAACCATAAACTCCAATGAACAGCCTCCCAATATAGGCATCAAAATTGCTTAAAGTTCATATCGGAGGGAGAAACCATGAAGCTAGGACAATACGCTGCTGCTCTAGGGTCAATACTCCAGGAAAAAAGATTGGATATACTTGCCAACAACCTGGCTAATTCTCAAACACCTGGATTCAAGCGGGATATAGTAAGATTCACGGATTTCCTCTACGAGGAAACCTATACTCAGATGCAACCTGGACCCATAAAGACAACATCCGCACCGTTGGATGTAGCAATTACTGGGGAAGGATTCTTTAAAGTAAAAACTGACCAGGGCATATTGTATACCAGAGCTGGTCATTTTAGTCTCGATGCTCAGGGGCGACTTGTCACACCTGAAGGATGGTTCGTGTTAGGAGAAAACGGCATTATCAAGCTCAATTCTACGGATGTTATAATAGATCATTCGGGGCAAATAATGGAAATAGACAAAGCAGCTGGTCCTGGTGCTCCACCGAAGGTTGTTGATTCTTTTGATATTGTAACCTTCGAAAACATAAAATCGATGAAAAAGGTGGGACAAAATTATTTTAAACCCTTAGATCCCAAAGCTAAGGAACTAAAACCCAAAACGTTACTCGTGCAACAGGGAGCTCTTGAAGGCCCTAATTTCAATATTGTTGAAGAAATGACTAACCTGATAGAGACGCTCCGCATATTTGAAGCGTATCAAAGAACACTACGAACATTTCATAACGAAGATAAACAACTAATACGTAAAGTGGCCGAAAAATAAACAGGGAGGGGTATTATGATCAGAAGCTTATGGACAGCAGCAACAGGAATGTCAGCCCAGCAATTAAATCTTGATGTTATAGCGAACAATCTAGCCAACGCTCAAACCACAGGTTTTAAAAAAAGTAGAGCAAATTTTGAAGATCTCATGTATCAGACCATTATCCCTCCAGGTGCTACCACATCCAACGATACTACTATACCAACTGGCATCCAAGTAGGTATGGGAGTAAAACCCGTAGCAGTGCAAAAGCAATTCAGTCAGGGAAACTTTACCCAGACGGAAAATCCATTGGACTTGGCAATAGAGGGAAAAGGCTTTTTCAAAGTTCTCAGAGGCACCGAGGAAGTTTACACCAGGGCCGGCTCTTTTAAACTTGATGCGGATGGCTATATATGTGATCCAGAAGGAAACAGGTTACAGCCTGAAATAGCAATTCCTCGCGACGCAGTCCATATCAATATAGATGCTGGGGGAACCCTCACTGCAATCGACCAAAACGGAAACATTCTTGTTACCGAAAGAATTACTCTCTACGATTTTCCCAATCCAGGCGGCTTAATCAGTGTGGGACGGAATTACTTCATTCCCTCAGAAGCTTCTGGCGACGCTGTTGAGGGAGATCCTGGCACAGAAGGCTTTGGCACCATACTCCAGGGTTTTCTGGAAAACTCCAATGTAAATGTAGTAGAGGAAATGGTTAACATGATAGCTGGGCAGCGTGCTTATGAGGCCAACTCCAAAGTTATCCGCACCGCAGATGAAATGTTAAGGATTGCAAATAATGTTCAGGCGTAAAGGGGGCTGAACATGAGTATATACAAAAAACCTGCAATCCTCTTGATTTTTTTGCTAATCGCTTTTTTCACAAATTATGCGGTAGCGTTTGCCAAGCAGCCGCTTCATCGAATAGAAATTCAATCACGAGTTGAGGTTGATAAGAATGAAGTTTATTTAGGTGATCTTATATCTAAACAGTCCATCTCGCCAGAATGGCAAAAATTTTTTAATACAATTTATATTGGAGAGGCTCCAGAACCCGGAAGCGTAAAGTACGTGCAAATAGATCTTCTAAAAGATTTTTTGGAAAAACTTATCAAATCCGAAGGTCTCGACCCTAAGGATGTAACCCTCACCTTACCGGATGAAATTGTTGTAACAAGAAAGAGCGTTACCATACCCAAGTTCGAAATCGAAAAAATCTTTAAAAACCATGTATTAAGAAATGCTCCCTGGAATAAAAGTGACATATCCATAACAAATATCAGGTATGCTGGTTTGCCTGTTGTTCCTGCGGGACAACGCAGATATGAAGTAATTCCTCGTGATCATGAACCATACCTTGGAAACGTCACTGTTACAGTAAACATCTATGTAAATGAAAAAAAAGCAAGGACACTGCGTGTCGCAGGTATTGTCAGCTTGTATAAAAACGTGGTTCACGCAAAGAAAATAGTCAATAAGAATCAGATTATAACCCCTGATGCTGTCGAAATCAGGAGAGCTCAAATAACAGATAATCCCTCAGAATATCCAGAAACAATCGATCTCGTTGTTGGAAAGAAAGCTCTAAAAGAAATATTTCCAGGGGAACCCATTAAGCTTTCCAGTTTAGACAATCCTATAGTTGTGGAAAAGGGAGATATAGTAAAAATAGTGTTGCAAAAGCCAGGGCTTATAGTCACTGCCAAAGGTATGGTAAAGGAAAATGGTCATATTGGCGATACAATAAAGGTAATGAACTTAAATTCTCGAAAGATAATTTTTTGCAGGGTAAGAAACAAAGAAACTGTACAGGTAATTGATTAACAAAATAGTGGGAGTGGTTACAACAATGAAGCACAAAATTAGGAATTATCTTGTGATGTTAATTTTGATCATTAGCTCTTTCGGCTGCGTAACCACTCAAAAAAAACCGAGCAGAATCACCAATCAGGCACCGCCCCTTCCCGAAAATCTTCTTTATTCTGCTCAACTTCACGGGACAAAGCAGAAATCCTCCTTTCCACTGAATCCTCCAACTGGTTCTCTGTGGTCGTCTTCTATCACATCTCTGTATAGAGACATTAAAGCACACAAAATTGGAGACATAGTAACAATAACAATAAGCGAGGAAGCTGATGCTAGCGAAGAAGCAAAAACTGAAACTAAAAGAACTCACGGATGGAATGGCCAGCTATCTGCCTCGACTTTCACTCTCGCCGGGAAAAACCTTGTGGGAGGGGATACATCGTTCAAATATGGCTCTGAATTCGGACGCACACTTAAAGGTTCCGGAAAAACCACTAGAACTAACTCCGTTACGGCATACATGACAGCAACCGTAATCGACGTTCTTCCTAATGGCAACTTAGTGATTAGAGGATCAAGGTGGGTTAAGGTTAATGATGAATTGCACCAGATAGTTTTGGAAGGAGTAATCAGGCCTGTGGATATTACACGTAACAATACCATCCTGTCTCAAAAAATAGCGGACGCAAAAATTTTTGTTGTTGGTAAAGGCCCAGTGTCAAGGCATCAAAAACCGGGTTGGCTTGGCCAGATTATAGATTTATTATTTCCCTTGTAATGGTGGAGGCAGGTTATGGCCAGGGCACGGTTTCAACGTTATATGGTTATTCTTTCCCTTGCGATTTGGGCAGTCTTAACATTAGCAAGCACAGGATTTAGCGCAAGAATCAAAGATATAGCCTATTTTATCGGCAACCGTTTTAACATGCTCATTGGCTACGGATTAGTTGTAGGATTGAACGGTACCGGCGACAAAGAAAAAACCCAATTTACCGTTAGCACCTTGGCCAATCTCCTTGACAACATGGGCATTCATGTAGATCCCGACCAAATTAAAATTAAAAATGTAGCTGCTGTTATGGTTACGGCAAGATTACCGGCCTTCGCCAGAATTGGAACCAAATTGGATGTACAGGTCTCTTCCATAGGTGATGCAAAAAGCCTTGTTGGTGGAACTCTTCTTTTGACTCCTTTACAGGGACCTGATGGAGAAGTGTATGCTGTGGCCCAGGGGCCCATATCAGTGGGAGGTTTTGCCTTTGGTGGAGCTGCAGGTGGAGGTGTACAGCAAAATCATCCAACTGTCGGGCATATATCCAACGGTGCCATAGTGGAAAAGGAAGTACCCTTGGATTATCAAAACTATAGCGTTCTGGACCTAACACTAAGAGAACCTGATTTTACCACGGCATCAAACGTGGCAAAGGCAATAAACGCAGCCTTCGGGCAGAAAATAGCCGAAGCCAGAGACGCCGCAACCATTAGAATTTCCGTTCCTGAAAACTCGGGCAAAAACCTGGTAGATTTTATTTCAAAAGTTGAGAATTTAGAAGTAGTACCCGATTCCGTAGCAAAAGTGGTAATAAATGAGCGAACTGGAACAATAGTTATGGGCGAAAATGTAAGAATATCCCCCGTTGCTGTAGCTCACGGCAATCTTACCGTCAGTATTACCGAACAACCTTATGTTTCTCAACCGCTGCCGTTTAGTAGAGGCAGAACCACGGTAGTGCCTCAAACTCAGGTAGAAATCAAAGAAGAAAAAGCTCATCTTGCAATTGTTGGAGGTGGAGTTACAATTGGACAGGTGGTAGAAGGGCTCAACGCTATTGGTGCAACACCAAGAGATTTAATCAACATACTCCAGGCAATAAAAGCAGCAGGAGCCCTTCAGGCTGAAATAGAAATTATTTAGACTTAGACTATAACCAAAGCAGGTTAGGCAAAATGGCCAGGAAGGAAAAGGAAGAAAGTTCTGGCGGCGGTGATTCCGGTGGTTGGCTAACTACCTACACCGATTTGTGTACCCTGCTCCTTACTTTTTTTGTCCTTCTTTTGAGCATGTCTGTGATTGATCCAGAACGTAAAAAAGACGCACTAAATTCGCTTGTTGGTGCCTTTGGTTTTTTGACGGGAGGTAGGTCTCCAATAGGCGAGAAGGTGGGAACTGATGTGCGGGAAACAACAGCACCTTTACTACCAAATTCCCCTATTTCTTATGACCTCCTAAAAGAAATGACTCTCAGAAATAATCTTGATCCCGAAGCAGAAATAATAAAAGAAAAAAATAAAATTGTTATAAGAATAAATGACAGATTATTGTTCAAAAAGGGTTCGACCCAATTGACACCAAAAGGCGAAAAGTTTCTGGCTACAGTAGCCGCATATCTGAAAAAAAAACCTGAAGATATAGATATAAGGGGCCATACCGATCCTTACGAAAATGCCGATAATCCAGAATGGCCTATTTTATCATGGAAATTATCAGCACAAAGGGCTCTCGCAGTCTATAGATTTTTGCTTGATGTAGGTATTTCACCAGATCGTATGAGTGCACATGGTATGAGCTATTACTGGCCTATTATAGATAGTTTGAAATATCCTCACTTGAGATACAAAAATCAAAGGGTAGAAATAATCATTGGTAGAAATCCCGCTCTGCCGACCACAATCTACAGAAAGGAACCATCTCCCCATTCCTACTTCAATTATAAAAATTTCTTTTTTAAACTTTTTCCTCAGACAGAAAGCGAGGGCAAAAGTGGCAAAAAAAAGGCGGAAAAGTAGAAATAGCGGTGATAATGGTGGAGGTGGAGGGGAAAGTTCCTGGATGATGACTTTTTCTGACCTGTCCACCTTACTGTTAACCTTCTTCGTGTTACTAATCTCCATGTCATCTCTGAACGATCAGGCATTGAGAACTGCCTTTCACAATTTTGATCGAATGAGCGGAATACTTTTTTTTAGAAATCGAGAAGCAGTTCAACTTCCTCAGGACCTAGCAATACGAGACATAATTAAATCACTAAAAAGTGTATATGTAATCGATGTACGAGATATAAATGAAAAGGCGCCAGATTCTTTATCTGATAAAGAATTCAACTTGTTGGTCTCGACCGGTAATTTATTATGGTATAAAAGGGAAAAACTTTACGGGTCCTTCTCATTCATATTTGGAGACGAAATTCTTTTTGAAAGTGGCAGCGCTACATTAAAACCTAAAGCATATCCTCTTCTTGATAAGCTCGCAAAATTCTTAAAAGAGTCAAATTACATGGTTTTTATTGATGGCCACACTGATAATGTAAAGCCCAAACCTACATCACCTTATCCAACAAATATGGATTTGTCGATCGCACGGGCAATGGCAGTATTAAATTACTTCATAGACAAAGCAAAGGTTCCTCCTACAAAGCTTGCAATAGGTGGATATGGTGATTTGTTACCAATTGCTGACAACTCTACACCCAAAGGGCGAGCCCTGAATCGTAGGGTTGAGTTAATATTTAAGCCTATTTCATAACACCGAGATATTCGTTCCTACATTTTAGGAAAAATATTCCCGATATTGAAATCGTGTAGAAGGTAAGGAGCGTCCAACATGAAAGTTCAAAACTCACCGCTAAATAACGAAAAAGCCCTTGAATTCAAAAAACGGCAACTTCGCAAGGCGTGTAGAGAATTCGAAAGTTTATTTACGGCATACCTTTTGAAATCTATGAGGTCGAGCATCATAAGAGGGGAAGAAATCAGCAACACGAGCAAGCTTTACGAAGGTATGTTTGACGAAGCTGTAGCCAGAGAAATTAGTTTAAGCGGAGCTTTTGGCTTGGGCGACATTTTATACGAACAGTTGCTTCCCCTCTTAGAAAAGGAAAAACCTGAAAGAGGCGGGGAAAAATGAAAGCCACTATGTCCACATTATTGAACGACTTGCTGGATTCAATCCGTAAAGAAAGGCAACTTATAACGGCTTTAAACCACGAAGAACTTATGTCGCTGTTGCCCAGAAAACTCGCTCTGCTGGAACAAATAGAAAAGCTGTGCAGTAAGACTGACGACATCAGGCCTCTGGCTGAAGACGAAGAAGTAAAGCAAACCCTAAAACTGGTAAAAGAGGAAAACGAATTAAACAGAATTTTTTTGGAAGAGATGTCCGAAGCTTACAACGACCTCTGGTCTCTCCTGATGCCAACTGTTTACAACTCAAAGGGCAAACAGGAACACATATCAGAAACCACGAAAGGTACGAACTTTAGCGCAGAGGCGTAAAACCATGCTGGTTCAAAGCCTTGAAACCGCGAAAAATACTCTACTAAACGCTCAACTGCAAATCCAGACGACAAACCACAACATTGCTCGGGCAGACGACAAAAACTACCACCGTCAGGAAGTGGTTTTGGAAACGAAACCACCTTTGCGTTACGGAGGATTTTTCATAGGCATTGGTGCGAGAATTCAGCAAATTAAACAAAACATAGACCCATTGCTGGAAAAAAGGTTGCTTTTAGCCATCTCTCAAGAACAGGACTACACTACCCGCGCAAGTTACTTCGACAGGCTCACCACCTACACCTTTGACGATGTAACTTCGGGCATATCCGCTTCGCTTCAAAACTTCTGGAACGCATGGGATGCTTTCAACGAAAATCCCGGTGAAGCCGAAAAACAGGGCGTCATAAAGTCCGCAGAATATCTGGCCGCTCATGTGTCGGAAGTTTACAGAAGCTTGAGAAATTTACAGGAAGACATAGACCAAGATCTGGCAAATTCAATAGACAGAGTTAACGAACTTCTAACAATCATTGCTGACTACAATCAGCAAATTGCCCAGCTGGAAATTCCTAACTCCAATGTGAGAGCCAACGACTTGAGAGACGAAAGATACGCTGCAATTAAAGAGCTCAGCGAGTATTTGCCAATTTCTACAGAAGAAGACGACTTTGGCAGAATAACGATTACGGTGGAAGACGGAAGCGACTCAATAGTCCTCGTAACGGAAAACAGGGCTGGCAGTATCGGACATCCGTCGGCAGGAGACTTCGATTATACCGATGCAGATGGCAACCACATAGCCCCAAGCCCTCACGACCTTGCGGGCGGAAAGCTGTTCGGTTTATACAAAAGCTACGAAAGTGTCGGGAGCGTAAAAGCGCGCTTTGAAGAGTTTGCCGAAAATCTTACAAACGAGGTAAATGCAGCTCACGGAAGTGATGTGTTCGATTACAACCTGGCTGCTGACGACATTTTAACCGTTGATGCAGGTTTTAACCCGGACTCCTCCCGTGCTTTGGATGTGAGCAATCTTCAAGATGCCCAAATCGTCGGTCTCAGTAATTTGACCTTTTCTCAATACCTTGCGGACATTCAACATCAAATCGGCACAGATCACCAAAACTTCCAAGAAAAACAAGAGCTTTACAACTCAGTAAAACTAGAACTGGAAAAACAACAGCAAGCCGTCTCGGGTGTCTCTCTTGATGAAGAACTGGTAAACATCATAAAGTTTCAGCACATATTTCAGGCAGCAGCCAGAATCATAAGGGCCACCTCAGAAATGCTGGACACGGTTATTAACATGGTCTGAGTGAGGTGTGAAAATGATTTCTAGGGTTAGCTTTGCGTCAAGCTACGACATTCTCACAAATGAGATGCTTTCAAAGCAGAGTGAAGTAAGAAACTTACAGGAAGCCATCTCCAAAGGCAAAGCCCTGCTCAGGCCTTCAGACGACCCAGCGGCGTGGGTTCAATCAATGAACCTGAAAAGCGCTCAAAAGGAAATGGAACAGTGGCGGAGAAACATAGAATTCGGCACCAGCTGGGCAAAAACCACGGAAGGAACATTAAGCCATCTGAACAACCTGCTCACCAGATCAAGGGAAATAGCCATCAAGGCCATTAAAGCGACCTCTCCGGAAGAAAGAGAGGCACTCAAGAACGAGCTTTCACAGATAAAAGACGAGATAGATCAATTAGTCGAAACGAAATACAGAGATAGAGAGCTCTTCCACGATCCCCCGGACGATCCGGTAAAAATAAGAATAGGAAAGAACAAAACGATGGAAGTTAGCGTCGGAAGGGAGGAGGTGTTTGGCACCGCAGGGGATACGATTTCAGATCATGTGCAGGCTCTCCACGACGCTATAGACAGCAACGATGTAAACGCCATAAGTACGAGCATGGGTGATGTCGAATCTGACCAGCAACGGGCGCTATCCGCACTAACCAAAGTGGGCGCAATCATGAACAGGCTGGAAGCACGCGAAAGTGCCATCTCATCTATTTCCATTAACTACGAGGAAAGAATAGGAGAGATGGAAAAAGCGGACATCGCGAAACTTGCCACCGAATATCAGTTAAAGAAAACCGCCTTACAGGCCATTTATCACACCACCGCATCGGTGTCAGAACTTTCCCTCCTTCGTTATGTCTAAAAACCAAATTCCGCCAGAAGAGCATCAACTTCGTCTTGAGAATGAAGAGCATCTTCCTTCTTTTCATGGGCAGGACCGTACAATATTTCTTTTTCCTCCTTTTCCCTTTCAACTTTTTGAGAAATGTCTGGCTTTACCTTAACACCAAAAGTCTTTATTAAATCAACCAGTTTCGTTTCAAGATCGCGCAACAAATCAATAATTTTCATTATAATTTGACCGGTCAAATCCTGAAAATCCTGAGCTGTTAATATAGTTATGAAATCTTCCTTATCCTCCTTACTTAGACGTTTGATATTATCTATTTTATCTAAAACATCATCGATAACTTTTTTTGCCTTTTCTCCAAGAGGATGAAGGGAGGTAATACATTCCTGAATATGAGAGAGACTATTCAATTCTTCTTCTTTACGATCTTGAAGCTTTTCAAGGTGATCCAGTGTAGTGGTGGCAGCGTTCTCCGTTAATTTCAAGATATGCTCCAGTCGATTGCCAGAATCCGGAATCTTGGTTTCAACATACTCTCTCAAATGGGGATCAAGCACATTTGAGATGCTTTTAAGAGAATCATGGAACTTTCTAGCAATTTGACCAAGCTCATTAAAAAGCTCACTGTCCTCGACATTGCTTGATATATCCTGCAATACAGATCTTGATCTATCTAAATCCCCCTGAGCAAAAGAAATCATGAACTCCTTTATGCCAAGAATTATTTTCCTGAAAGACTCATCATAAAAAGGTTCAGATAGCTTTTCATCTGGATCGGACATGGATAGTATTCGTTCAAGCTTTTCCGCTTCCGCTTTTCTAAAGGGAAATTGTATCACAAAATACTCGGGATTGTCTGAATCAGGATCATGAACTTCCGCACCAAATCGTTCAAACAGCCTTTTTAAATTGGTCAAATCCACTCCATTGGAAGAAACAGGTGCATCAATAATTGATTCAATAGTGGCAATTTCTTCATCATTATATTCTTTCTCCGATACCACCGATTCTTCAGAGATTTCATCATCTTCAAAGCCTATAATATCAGACACCTCTTTAAGAGTATCATCAGATATATCACCATTCTGCGCTACAAGTATTTCCTTGACTGTAGCCAGAGCAAACTGTAGGAGCTGTAACGTCTCGGCCTGCACGTCTCCTTTATGAGCTGACTCCCCCTCCAACTCCCTTTTTAAGGCAAGAATAAATTTTTTCATATTTGGAAACTTTAGATTTTCCACCAAATCAAGAGACTTATCAACAAGTTCTCTAAATCTTTCCTGGTTAAACGAGCCTTCAGAGCCGGAAAACAGGATTTCTAAATCAGTGACCACCTTGACCAATTCATTCACTGAGATGCCTCCCTCTCTGTTCTACTTATTCTTGCCTTCGAAAAAATTCACTATCCCTTTAACATCTATAATCAAGGCCACCTTTCCATCTCCAAGAATCGCCCCTCCAGAAATACCCTGTACATTTTTCATCAAGCTCCCAAGACTTTTTATAACAACCTCTTGCCTTCCTATGATCTCATCAGCAAGTAAACAGTAATTACGCCCATCCTCGCTAACAACCAAAAGCAATGCATCCCAAGGATTAGTATACTTTGGTTTGACATCAAATAATTCGTGAAGCCTGACAAGAGGCATCAATGAACCTCTAACGTTTATCATTTCGCCCCTACCCTGAACGGTACAATAATCCTCTTCAGCAGGACGTACTGACTCTTTAAGTGAAACCGTTGGAACTACATATCTTTCTTCACCTACTCTAATTATCATTCCATCAATTATTGCCATTGTTAAAGGCAATTTAAGCTGAAAGTGACTACCCTGCCCTGGAGTGCTTTCAACTTCAATTTTACCTCTAAGCTCTTCCACGCACTTTTTGACAACATCCATTCCAACACCACGTCCTGAAACGTCCGTGACCTCTTCCTTCGTTGAAAAGCCAGGCCTGAAAATCAGTTCATATATCGTTCTCTCATCTAACTCCTCATCCGGGGTAATAAGTCCTCGCTCAATAGCCTTCTGTCGTATCTTTTCCGCATTTAGTCCACGACCATCATCTCTGATATCTATGACAATATTACCGCTTTTTTGCTCGGCAGACAGTACAATGGTCCCCTGAGGTGGTTTCCCAGCCTTTACCCGTTCCTCCGGGGGTTCTATCCCATGATCAACAGCATTCCTAATCATATGCACAAGGGGCTCGTAGATTTGATCCACCATATTACGATCTATCTCTGTTTCTTCACCATACATTTTCAGCACAACCTCTTTCCCAGATTTGCGGGACAGGTCTCTAACCAACCTTATCATCTTTTGAAAAGTACTCTTTATGGGAACCATTCTCAAAGATGTGCTAATTCGCTGTAATTCCCCTGTAATTCTTCTTAATTGCACGATGTCTTTCTGGAATTTTTGGTCTCTGATTTTTTGAACCTCTGGATTTTGCAAAACCATAGATTGAGCAATAACAAGCTCTCCTATCATATCCACCAGATTATCAAGCTTCTGCGTATCTACCCGTATGGATGTAGCTGTTTCCTTCAGTTTCTTCTGCTCTCTTATCGCAAGAGTAACATCCTGAGGTTGAACGGCACCTTCCTTAACAAGTTTTTCACCAATCTTCAGACCTTCTTTTTTAGCCTCTTCAGCAGCCTTATCCACATGATCTTCTTCCACAATTCCCTTTTCAACCAATATTTCCCCAACTTTTGGAACAGTAACAGGGGGATGTCCCTTCGTAGGATCAAAGTTGCGAATATACTTAAGAAATTGCCTTACTCTTGGGTCACCCTTATACTGTATTTCGCCCTTGGAAAGACCATCTTCGAGCAAATCTAGCTGTTCTTTAAGTATGTCAACCGCTTGCAAAACAATATCAATTATAGCCTCTGTAACAGGAAACTCGCCCGAACGTGCTCCATCCAGAAGATTTTCCACATCATGGCTGAGTTCGTGAATGTCTGTGAGATTTAAAAAACCAGCTACTCCTTTAATGCTATGAAACGGACGAAATACAGCATTTATAACTTCTTTATCTTCAGGATTTTGCTCTAAAGAAATCATGTTTAGTTCTATCGAGCCGAGATGTTCCCTTGCTTCATCCAAAAAATCCTTAAATAGCTCAGGATCTTCTACTGGCATATACTCAGGTTCCTGAACTGCCTCATCCTCCTCAACACTACTTTCGGCTACAACTTCCCCGCCAGGTTGTTCATCAGCAGATGGCGTTTCTTCGACTGGCTGTTTCTGTTCGTCAGAGTCGAGAGGAATCTCACTTTCCGTGGGCATGGTAGCTGTACCCTCACACAAATTGCGTATGGCTTGCTGAACTTCCTGCCAATCCCTGTCAGGATCTGGTGACTCCTCAAGAATGAGACGATTCAAAAGTTTTCGGAGCTTGTCAATTTCGGCCTTTTCCTTGTCATCTACGCCGACAGACTCAAGTTCATCAAGAACATTCAAACATTCTCCCATTCCCATAAGGTCATCAACACCGGCAATAACACTTGTTGCAAGGCGATCAAGTAAGTCTTGTTTTGATTGTTTATCAGGAGAACCCATGATCAATCTCCTGTACCTTTAATCTTTTGGTAAAATTTTTTCTATTTTTTCTGCAAGTGTTTGTGCAGTAAAAGGTTTCACTATGTAATTACTCACCTTTGCTTTAACTGCCTCTATTACATTTTCCTTCTGGGCTTCCGCAGTAACCATCAAAAAGGGTAAATCCTTTGTTTCTTCATTTGACCTTACCCACTTTAATAATTCTAATCCCGTCATTTTGGGCATATTCCAATCGGAGATTATCAAATCAACTTTTTGAGTTTTCAAAATATCCACTGCAGCTGTTCCATCTTCAGCTTCCAGAATCTTTTTAAACTCAAGGTCTCGTAAAATATTCCTAATTATTCGCCTCATAGTAGCAAAATCATCTACTATCAGAACGGTCATATCCTTATAAGACGGCATAGTTTCCCCCTTCCCACAAATCTACACTGCCAACTCTTCTTGTTCTTCTCTCAACACTTTTAAAATGGTCCTAGGAATTTCCGTAAGAGGTACAACAAAATCTACCGCTCCAAGCTTAATAGCTTCTTTAGGCATTCCAAAAACTACGCAGGTTTCTTCATCCTGAGCTATGGTCTTTGCACCTGCTTTATGCATCTCCAACAAGCCTCTTGCACCATCTTTACCCATGCCTGTCATTATCACTCCAACGGCATTCTTCCCTGCATATCTTGCCACCGAGTGAAATAATACATCAACCGATGGTCTCTGGTAACATACAAGAGGTCCGTCTTTTATTTCAACATAATACCTTGCACCGCTTCTCTTCAAAACCATATGGAAATTACCAGGAGCTATTAACGCTAGCCCAGGGATGACCCCGTCGCCGTTTTTTGCCTCACGAACCTCAATACTGCACAAACTATCTAACCGCTCAGCAAAAGAAGCCGTAAATTTAGGAGGCATATGCTGAACAATTACAATCCCAGGGCTATCTGCAGGCATTTGAGTTAGAACAGTTTTAAGAGCCTCCGTCCCCCCTGTGGAAGCACCAATTGCAATGATTTTATGGGTAGTTTTTTTAAGGGCAAGTGTTGACACTTCTTTTTTCGGAGCCGCTTTAATTTTACTGTAAAGTTGAGATGGTAATAGCTTGACACGACTTGCCGCTCGTATTTTCTCAACAAGCTGAACACTCATATCGCCAACACTGTAGGAGCCTCCTGGTTTCGCTAAAACTTCCACCGCTCCCGCTTCAAGGGCTTCAAGTACCATTTCACTATTTTTACGAGTGAGTGAACTAACTATAATAGTTGGAATCGGATAATATTTCATAAGTTTGCGCAAGAAGGTAATGCCGTCCATTCGAGGCATTTCAATGTCCAAAGTAATAACATCCGGTTTCAACTTAACAATTTTATCCCGCGCAACGTAAGGATCTGGTGCCGTCCCTACTACTTCAATATCAGGATACTTGGAAAGCTCTTGAGTGAATATTTTCCTGACTATCGCCGAATCATCCACTATCAAAACCCTAATCTTTTTCTGCTGCGATCCCTTCTCCATCTATCTGTCCCCTTCATACGGATACCAGTCTTCCTTCCTAATCTTATCCACGTGCATTATTGCCACTTCATTTGTATAAGTATTAAAAATTATTTTTCTACCCTTACGACCTCCAGTATCCTCAGCCGTTATTTTCACACCATGTCTAACCAGCAACCTACGAGCTATAAAAACATTCTCACGAGCTACACTGGCTGATTCCTTTGAAGATTCCTCAGGGACAGCGCCACCAAAAATCTGAGCCTCCAAGTTTTTTATCTCACTTCCATCATCACGAAAAAACTTAATCAGTGCGTAAACGGCAGCATTTCCAAAAAGCGGGGTTGATTCTTCCCGTTTAGAAGCCCTGGGGTATAAAAAATGATTCATTCCCCCCTTCTTCCGTTTCCTATCCCACAAACAAACCGAAACACCCGTTCCAAGAACTGTTGCAATAAGAGTTGGTATTTTGGGAATATATATATACCCTTTGCGCAAAAAATACTCATTAGGCCTAATAGCTCTGCCCATTGAAAAATCCCAACTACAAAATAATTATGAAGCTCTTTCGCATACTGTTAATGTACCAACCCTAGAGCCAAATACAAAAAGAGGGGTTTCTGAACAGGTGTAATCACCATCAGGCGGTTCAGGTTCTCCATACACCGGAAGCTTAAGAACAAACTTTATACCAGATCTAGCTATGACGCTTCCCGCCAGCATATTCGCAAGTTCCTTCATACAGTCTTCCACATCGCTTTCCTCTACCTCTTCAGGAATTAACCCCAAAAAGTCTGCGGTTACTTGCTTGGCAAATTCAACATCAAACTTGACCATCAGCATCAACCTAACATCTGGAGATTCCAGCTCAATGTGAGAGGTTGCAAGATTGTCTGTGAGGTTATCTTCATCGCCCACAAACTCTACTACATTGAAAAACATCGTTTCCATAACCTCAGAAATCGCATCCTTCGTCAATTCCACCCAGCTCATAATCCGGCTCTCCCATAATACCAGTAAGGTACTCCCTGATTTGTTCTGGTTGAAAGGGTTTTCTTATGTATCCCTGAGCCCCCATAGCCATAGCTTTGTTCAATCTTTCTTCATTTGATTCTGTGGTTATAAGCACAACAGGAATGTCTTTGAACATTTCATTTTTTCTGAGATTTTTTATAAACTCTATTCCATCCATAACCGGCATATGTATATCGCTCAAAATCAAATCAACCCATTCAGACTCCAAAATTTCCAGAGCTTCTTTGCCATTGGAGGCTTCATAAATTTTTCCTATGTCAAAACCAGACAACTTCAGTGTTTTTATAATGACCCTTCTCATAGACCTAGAGTCGTCCACAACCAATACATTGTATGCCATGGCTTATCCACCAGCTTGTTTAATAAGTTTTAAAATTCAAATTCGCCCTCTCCTGCAACCTTCAAAAAAAATTTTCCCGAACTTATCTCAAGCCTTAAAGTCCTATTAACCTTACCACCTACATGCTCCGCAGCTATCCTGACATTATTCCGCCAAAAAAGTTTTTTCAGCACCATATAGTTTCGCTTGCCTATATTAAAAATTCCGTTCTCATCCAATATGTTCGCTCCTCCAGCTACCTTCACAATTAGATTTTGCTTTTTGGCTCCAAGGCTGTAGCATGTTTTGAACAACAAGGGGATACCGGTGTCGCCAAACATGGCTGGATTTTTCTTCGCTTTGGTAGGATCAATCTTGGATTCAGGCAACATGTAATGTAACATTCCACCAACTCTAGCCTTGGGATCATAGATAGCTACACCAATACATGACCCAAGAGAATAAGTCACGATAACATCGTCCTGCTTGTCGCTCACTGCCATATCACCAACGCCAACGACTATACGTCCCATTAGACTCCGAAGCTCCCCGCAATTTTGTCTTATGGCTTCTGATAAATAGCTGGCATAACATATTTTAATCCATGATTTAGCCCGGCAAGACTCTCCGAATGACCAACAAAGAAATATCCACCAGGGGCTAAATATGATGTCATACGTCGGATTAACTCACCTTGAGTAGGCTTGTCAAAATATATCATGACATTTCTGCAAAAAATTACCTCAAAGGGTCCCTTAAAGGGATATCTATCCTTTAAATTAAGACGCCTAAATGTAACAACCTTTTTTAATTCCTCAGAAACCTGATAAACTTTTTCTCCGTTTTGTACAATCTTGATAAAAAACCTGTTTTTCATTGCAGGTGGAACTTTCTTCACTCTATCTTCTGAATATATCCCTTTAATAGCGGTTTGCAAAACCCTGGTGGATATATCGGTGGCAAGTATTTTAAAGTCCCATTTTACCTTTTGCGTGTTTTTTTCAAAAAACGTTAAAACACACATGGCAATACTATAAGGCTCCTCGCCCGTTGAACAACCAGCACTCCACATCCGAATCCGTCTATCTCCATCTTTAAGCTTTTTGCTTGTTATTTCCGGTAAAGCAACCTTCTCTAAGAAGTCAAAATGTTGATACTCTCGAAAAAAATAAGTCAGGTTAGTTGATATAACATCTAAAAAATGGATAAATTCACCAAAGTTACTGGGGTTGGTAAGATACTTATAATACTCCTCGTAGGACTTTATTCCCGTAGCCCGTAAACGTTTATTAAGCCTGGCCTGAAGAAGAGATTTTTTCCCCTCATGTAAGTATATGCCAGCAGTGTCATAAACAAGTTTACTAAACTTCTGGAATAATTCGTCGCTTAACTGAGCAGAGTTCAATCTACTTATCCCCATTTATTATAAATGGTAAAATTACCAAACACTATCGTACCACCAACGATATATAAAAAAGGATTAGATGACAATTTTTTTTACATTTACAACCTAGCTTACACCCCTCCCTAAGCTTTACGAATATTAATTCTATACTCAAATATGTTTTTTGACAATCAAGCAGAAATTAAATAGACAGCAACCTGAAAGTAGCATCATCAGGTCATCAAAGGAACTGGAAACGTGATTTTATCAGCCAAACGCATCCTGCAATTTTGTGTATTTTTCACTGGCCTAGCCGGTATCGTCACAGAATACACTCTTTCAACTATTGCTTCATACCTTCTAGGAGACACTATATTCCAGTGGGCCTTAACAATAAGCTTCTTTCTTTTCGCAATGGGTTTGGGCAGCAGGTGGACAAGATATGTAAAAATACATGAGACAACATGGTTCGTAATTGTCGAATCCTGCTTGTCTTTAGCAATAGTTCTGTGTGTCCCAGTAGTTTACGGAATGGCCTCCTGGCCCGATAGACTACCCTGGTTCTTGTACAGCTGGACAATTCTCATCGGAGTCTTAATCGGAATGGAAATTCCCCTTGTTATACGTATAAACAGCCAATACGAAGAACTATCTTTAAACCTAAGTAACATACTCGAGAAAGATTACCTTGGAGCATTACTTGGTGGACTCTTCTTTGCTTTTATTGGGCTACCATTCTTGGGGATGGCCAGACTTCCCTTTGTTTTGGGAGTTATCAATCTCGCTGTGGCGGGAATTTTCACTTACCATTTCAAAGATCACATAAACAAAAAGGGAGTTGCTGTTCTTGTAATCGCCTTTTTTACTTTACCAACGATATTTCCCCTGCTTAAGCCTATCCAGCTATGGAGCGAACAAAAACTCTACAAGGACAAAATCATATATTTCGAACAATCTCAATACCAAAAGATCGTAATGACCCAGTGGCATGAGTATTTTTGGCTATATCTCGATGGTCATGAACAGTTCTCCAGCTACGATGAATACAGGTATCATGAATCACTGGTTCACCCTGCCATGCTAGCAACCCCATCCAGGGAAAACATACTTATCTTAGGCGGGGGTGATGGATTAGCAGCAAGAGAAGTATTGAAATACCCAGATGTTAAAACCATAACCCTAGTTGACATAGACCCCGCTGTGACCAGACTGGCAAAGGAATACCCGCTTTTGGTTTCCCTAAATGAAGCATCTCTGAAAAATCCAAAGGTCAAAATTATAAACGACGATGCTGCCCATTTCCTGAAGACCACAAAAAACAGCGAAATTCCGCTTCTCTGGAATGTAATAATTGTGGATCTACCCGATCCAAGGAATCCGTCGCTAGAACGCTTGTATTCCGCTGAATTTTACCATTCATGCAAAAGCAGGCTCGCAAGAGGTGGCATTATTGTAACTCAAGCGACGAGCCCAATCTTTTGCAAAGAAGCCTTTTGGTGTATCGTCAAAACAATAGCAAGTGTCGGCCTAAATACACTACCATATCACGCCTATGTTCCTACCTTTGGAGAATGGGGTTGGGTAATGGCTTCCGAACTTCCTAAAAAGGAAATAAAACAAAGAATCATAAATTCTCGAACTTTTGATAAGTTGCACCTTAGATTTCTTACAAAGGACATTCTCGCAAAACTTTTTGTCTTCAGTCCCGCTGATGTACTAGACCCCAATGAATTGGAAATACATTCCGATTTTCATCCCGTACTGTTTAAATACTATCAAAGCGGAGCATGGTTATTTTAGCGGGTCATCCTAAAATTATCTCAAAACCAGCACAGAAGCCCTGCAGGAACTTATGAAATGCTCAATCGAATCCTTATGAAACAATTTCTCAAGCAAGGACTTCTTTCCCATCCACATGGCAAGCAATCCATGTTGAACCTTATTTCTTATAAATTGTTCAAATTCTTCAATTTCTGTGAATTGACTATCCACATCAAGCCCTTTTTTCTTGTAATATTCAAGAACTTCGTCAAACCAGGGATAGACCTCAGCTTTAATGCCTCCACCCTTTGTTAATGCCACCAGGTTAACCTTTGCTCCGTGCAGTACTGCCATCTGATTAACCATCTCCAAAGAGTCTTGAGTAATATGGCTTTCATCCAAACAGGCATAAATCTGCTCTATCCGTTCAGCTTCCTTTACTAAGAGAACTGAACAAGGTGCTGCCTGAACAAGCTTCTGCGGAAAGGTAGGGTTATCCTTCCACAAACATTCTTCACCCCTGGTGCAGCCCAGAACAACCAAACTTACTCCTTCTTCCTCAACAGCTGCCAACGTCTCGTTTACCGGCTGTCCAAAACGCAATCTGACCTTTAAATCCTTGATACTACCCCGACAGACCATCATCTGCTCACACAAACCATCTTTAACGGAGAACCATTCATATTGACATTTTGTAGGTGAATATGGCGACTCATTAGGCTCCCAATGAGCCAAAAAGGTTTCTCTATATTTTTCAAGAGCGTTGATAATGGGATGGTCTAACAGAAGATCACACGGTTTCCCCGGCTTAACAGAACTGGCCATATCTCTTGGTAAAATACCTAAAATAGTCACATCAGAAAACGTATTCCTAGCCAATAAACTAACTGTTTCTAAAGCAAAGGCACTGTATTCATGTTGGTCAGCTACAAACATGATTCTCATAGTATTCCCCCTAAATTGAGGTTTTTATTCTCGCCAGTAGAAAAGTATGGGCGCATCTATTTTACCCAAAACACCAGTAATTTTCGCTAGATTATTTTCGTCTCTGGTAACTGCAGCGGCAATAAGCCCACTTTCCTCGGGTAAATCACCGGCTTTAGCATAATATTTTCTTTCAACCTTAAAACCCTTATCCTGAAGAGTTTTAGTAACCAGTAGCTGATCCAGAGCCCTATCTATCTCATCCAAAAAACACAAATTCATCTTAATGTTTTTTCTTTCAAAAATCTGATCTAAAAAACTCAAAAATGCATCATCAATACTATCACCTTCTAAAAGCAAAATAACTTCTTCAATCTTTAATAAATTCCTCACAAGAATTATTGGAACCGGTGAATGCTTATACAGCTTCGAATCCAGCCTTTCTTCAATGATTTCAGGCTCCAAAGACACCGCACCCTCAATAAAAACATCATATTTTCCAGACTTTAACTGTTCCAAAATGACTTTTTCTTTATCACCCGTAGTCACAATGGGATTTATTGCAACCGGACAAAACCTGGATTCAGTAGCAACCAACTTACTTATCTCCTTTTCAAACTTTTCGATCATTTCCCGTTCCCAGGTGCGCCTCGCCCAACCTATCTCACTAAAAGCACCGGGAAGCTCAGGTTCCTTAGCATAAATAGCCTGAATACTCATTTCGCAGAAATGGGCCAACTCACAGGCAAACCGCAGAGCTATACTTGCTTCAATATCAGGTGATACGGCTACGAGCGATCTAATCATTTAACTTCACCTCCTTTAAAAATCAGTTCGTAGCTTACTCTTGCTTCAATTTTTTTTCCGCTTTTTTTACAACTTCGTGAATTTCGCTGAGCTTAAAAGGTTTAGCAATAAAATCGAAGACTCCCTTCTGATAGGACTGCTTGGCTGTTTCCATAGTAGCAAAACCAGTTATTACTATCACCTGAGTTGATGGTGATTTCTCTTTAACCTTGGTCAAGAAGGTCATTCCGTCTATACCTTCCATCTTCAGATCGGTAATCACTATGTCGAAATCTTTCTCTTTAACACGCTCCAAAGCATTTGAACTATCTGTAAAAGTTTCAACTTCATAGCCGTACTTTTCCAGATATGGTTTAAGTCTTTTACAAACGATAGGTTCATCATCTAATATCAAAATTGTAGTTTTTTCACCCGTTCTCATAATTGCCTCCTTTACCGTTTAGGGAGTTCTTTTTCTCTAGCTTCTCGACGAATCGATTAGCAAAATATTCAACCATGTCATCCGAATGCATCTGTGTATCGAGTTGTCTGGTGTAACCTATGAGAGCGCCCAATATCTTCATTCGCTCGCACATTTGGTCACGCCCTAGTTTTTTTATGCGGCCAACGACCAGATCTCCTCTAGTCTCTACTTTAAAATCAAAGTGTTCCAAAATCTCCGCAATACAAATAGCCCTTCTAGATCTTCTGATTGTGTCCGTAACTCCACCCAGAAACCTGAAATAGGCATAATTATCATTAGGGTTATCAACTATATAAGAATCGACAATGTTAAAATGGTAACCCAACCGTAAGTTCATATTTAAATAATCCTTAGAAACTACGACTAGATTTCGACCTATTTGATCAGGTCCCGCCGCTGACGGAGAAAAAGTTCGAGTAATACTGGACATCAAGCTTTTAAAATCCACCGTAACGGGCTCCGTATCCCACATCCCCGGCAATAACAAACCTTCCAACAGAGCCGCCAGCGGAACTGACGTTATTTGATCAGCCCTTACAACCTTTTCTGCAGCATCAACGGAGGTTCCATCTCCTATGTCAATCAGCATTATTCCAAGGGGAATTTCGATATCTAACCGTTTGGGCCTCGAACCCAGTTTATGAGGATAACTTTCACTAATTCTGATGATTTCTTCAACGGCTTTTTCGTGAACAAACCTTGTTATATCGTGATAAGTCATGCATCCTGCAGGAGTAAAATTACTGTCATGGGGATCTAACAAATTAAGGGGACTCAACTTTTTAAGAATGCGCTTTAAAAGCCTATACTCGTAAGACTCCTCAAAAACCGTCTCCTCAGTTAGTTCATACAAACATAACTCCTTTATTTTGCCTTCAAAAATAATATTTTGAGTAGCGTCTAAGGTAATCTCCATGCCGTTTTTTAAAACCTGAGTAGCAATACCCGTGTCAACTATTGTGGGAACTCTAAATTCCCTAGCAACTGTGGCCATGTGTCCCGTAGGAGACCCATAATCTGTAATTATGCCTCGCACCCTTTTTATAATCCTGGCTAATCTCGGGGATGTATATCTAGTCACAATTATTGCACCATGAGGAACCTCATCAAGATTTGTGTCGTCACCCACCACAAACACCGAGCCTGTTGCAATTCCTCGCTGAACAACGGTACCCCTCTTGGACATTATAACAGTTGCCGTTTCCATAAGATGGGACAAATCACATTCACTACGAAGTTCCAATCTTTGCACCGCAAGTGGACGTGCCTGAAGGATACAAATTTCTCCTTTTTTATCTATTGCCCATTCAATGTCCTGAGGCCTTTTAAAATACCGCTCAAGAAGCATTCCTGTATCTGCCAGCTGCTTTAATTGCTGAGAAGTCAAAGAGGGTTCATTCTGTTTGTCTTCTGAAACGCTAGTCCATAACGTGCCACCCTCATCTAGCAAAGTAAGCTGCTTTTCCTTTTTAACAATTCTCATTGAAACAATCGGATGACCCGAACTTCTATCCACCTGGTATTCATCAACCCTTGCAACACCCTCAACCACCGTTGGACCTAATCCCCAGGAAGCACTAACCAGCATGACTTCTTTTTCTGGTTCAGTTGGATGAAGCGTGTAAAGAACACCACTGCACACCGGATCAATCATCAACTGGCACAAAACCCCTAAAACAGCCTCATGTTCATGGAACCCCTTGTTATATCTGTAACTCCAGGCATCACATGAATACAAACTGGCAAGGACAACTCGGTACGCATCAAGCACACCAGATTTACCCACGTTGAGAACAGTTTTGTGAAGGCCAGCAAAGCTATGCTCAGAATCTTCCAACCATGCACTGCTGCGCACTGCAAAGAAAGGGCGCTCTCGTTCACTTTTTTCAACAATCAAATTCAAAGTCTTTTCAATCTCGCCCAGCATTTTTCTTGGGAATTTACCCGCAAGAATTCGCTTTTGAATTTCTCGAGCCGAATCGAAGAAAAATTCCTCATCCAGACCATCCCAGTGAATCAGAACATGTTCTATAATTTCATAAATGTTATTTTGCTCCATAAAATCCTTGAATGCCTTCGTAGTAATCGCAAAACCGTCAGGTGTATTCAAATGTAGAATATTCTTAATCTCTCCCAAGTTTGCAGCCTTATTACCCACTTCATCCGATAAATCACGTGTAATTAAATCGAGAGGAATGGCATAGGGAGATTCCGGGATTGTTGGGCGACCGGCCAATTCTTCCTGTATCTGTCTATGAATCCTTTCAAAAGCTTCGTAAAGCTCAAGATATTTGTGATCTCCAATAACATTTAAGTTATAAATCAGCTTATAAACCTGATCACTTATTTCTTCGCAAGCAGACACTATATACTGCTTATCAAACACATATTCCCCACTCAGCTTATCTCCCATATCCGCCATCAGCTCTAAAATGCGATTATTCTGCGACAGAATTGCCCGGAAGGTATTAAACAGAACTACAAAAGAATACTCCTGCTTCTTACGGCGAAAACCAAAAATCTTCGAAAAAGCGTTTTTAAATGCTTCAAACATAGGGAGGCCTCACATCTCCCATTAGCCAAATTTGTATTGATGTTTCCTGAATAGCTGGGCCTCCTAATGAGCTCCACCCTTGCCGCCAAATATAACGCCCATAGCCAAACCAGCCATGATAGCTATCAAAGTTGCTATAACGCCGTACCAACCACCATGATTGAAAGCCAGCGAAGAAAGAAAAGCGGGGAAGCCTACCAATTTAACAGGAACCACCTTTTCATTATGAGACATAACCTGTCCATTTTTCACAGTAAACACTTGAACCTTATATTCACCTGGGGTCAACCTTGCTGGAATATCAAGGTTTACGGAAAAGGCCTTTTTAGTGTCATCAATTTTGTCTACTTTTACTCGGCCCAGAAACTCTCCGTAAAGTTCTTCACTTTTCTTGAGTTTCAAAAATTCGCGGAACAGCTGTTTTTTATCGATCTTAGCCCTTGTTTCCACCTGAACCTCATTTGCGAGGCTTTCAAGGCCAAGAAGTTTCAAAGTATCTGCACTGGAAGCATAAACCAAAAAAGCGTTAGGAGTTTCCTTAAAGGTAACCGGATCGATATTCATCCAAAGCAATCCAAATATTTTGCCCTTCCTCTTTAAGTGCACATCATGAGATATGCCCTTAAATCGAACAACGATTTCCACATCGGATGGAACATATCCTGAGACCTTAAGAGTGGTGCCATGATAAAAGGCACCAATGTCAATCTTTTCAGGTTCAACTTTTATAACATCTGCGCGACAATCTACTCCATTCAGGATAGCCACAAAGATGCAAACAATGATTGCTAGAAAAATATTATCAACTCGCATTTTAATGTCCTCCCGTATAAGCAAGCATTACTTTTGGTGTAAGCAGAAGACTCAAAAGCATTTTGACCATGACCAAAAGTACAAGAATGGCCAGGAAGATTTTCAATTGCTCACCTTTCAGTTTCTTGCTTATGCGAGCCCCAAATTGGGCACCAACGGTTGAACCCAGAAGCAAAAACAGGGCTAAAACAAAATCAACAGTATGGTTTGTATATGCCTGCATTATGGTAACATCGACACAGGTGAATAGGATCTGAAACAAACTGGTACCGACAACAACGTGCATGGGCATGCGGAGAAGATAGACCATTACCGGCACCATGATAAATCCACCGCCAACTCCCATAATAGCGGCAAGAATCCCAACAAAAACGCCAAGACCAATCGGCAACAACACAGAATGACGAACGCCGGATCTCTCAAACTCCATCTGCCATGGGAGGCTCTGAACAAGTTTGCCATACCATGAAGTCCTGGCAGGTACCT
>JALXAE010000202.1 GCA_026992355.1 Syntrophobacterales bacterium
GTCCATTCCATACAGCCCAAGGGCTTCAAACCACTTGTTGGGCATCGCCCAGTGACTGAGTTGACTGGCGGCATTCCGCCATGAAGCCATTCTTATGCATTGAAACTCCCCTTTATCTCCCAGTTGCCTGACCCAAGTGTGTCAAAATTTTGGGTATTTGGTGGTTTTTTGTGTTGTGGTGTTTTGTAAGTTATTGAAAACAGGTTTTTGAAGGGTCGATTTTTCTTTGTAGTGTTAAATGACAGAGGATTAATTGTTGAAGAGATATGTGTCTTGTGGTAAAAAATCTCTGCTATGTATATTCGACGGGTTCGCAAAACTGACAAAAAAACCGGAAAGAGCTACTTTTACTACCAGCTCATTGAGGCCTATCGAACGCCGAAAGGGCCAAGGCAGAGGATTCTGCTTAATCTGGGGAAGCTTGATCTCGATGATCGTGAGCGAAAAATGTTGGCCAATCGGATTGAACAGCTCATGGTTGGCCAGCTTCCTCTTCGCTTACCGCCGGATCATATTGAAAAATTGGCGAGGAGGTTTGCATCGCAACTGCGCAGGGAAATGCTCGAGGAAAAGCCTCAGGAAGGCGAAGAAGAGAGGAAAAGTCCGCATTGGGAAACGGTGGATGTGAATTCCGTAACTGGATCTGAGGTTCGCTCAATTGGCGGTGAGGTTATAGCCACGTGGGCTTATAATCTATTGGGGATAACGGAGATTCTGGAAGGTCTTGGGTTTTCTCAGAAGGAGTGTGAACGAGCCAAAGTGCTTATCATCGGGCGACTTCTTCATCCTGGAAGCGAACGAGAAATCCATGATTGGTTACACCGGGTAAGTGGTCTTGATGAGGCTAGAGGGTTGGGGGAATCTCGCCTGTCATTATCGAGCCTTTACAGAATTTCCGACAAACTTGTAGATCACAAAGAAGCAATTGAAGACGCCCTTGCCGATCGAGAACGAAAACGTTTTGGCCTGGGTGAGCGGTTAATTCTCTATGACCTGACCAACACCTATTTCGAGGGCGTTGAGACTCAATCGAGCTATGCGCGGCATGGGCGATCAAAGGAGAAGCGTCACGATCGGCCCCTTGTGACACTGGCGTTGGTTATCGATGAAGATGGTTTTCCGAAGGCAAGTCGGCTGTTTCCTGGAAACGTAAGTGAACCATCAACGCTTGAGGAGATTCTTGAAGCGCTGCGTGATCACCTTCCCCGAGAGCTTCGTCTTGGCCAAAGAGGGCAGACGGTAATAATTGATGCTGGGATTGCCACTGAAGAGAACCTAAAGGTCATTCGGGCCAAGGGCTTCGACTATGTTTGCGTTGACCGCAGGATGATAAAGGAAAAGCCGGAGGAAGAGGCCGAGGTTGAATACAGCACAAAAGGCGGCAGTGTCAAAGATTTCAAAATCTATGGACTTACCTGGTGTGGCCATGAGGTCATTGAAGCCTTTAGAGCTTCTTGGTCAAGCTGGCGGGTGGTTGGTATTACTCCCTCCATTGAAATGGTAATGCGATACAGAGAGCACATAAGAGACTTCTTTGAAGACCCGAAAATGAAAAGGGCAACACGAGTGGAAGCGCCGATATAGTTGTCATTTTTCCTTGTCTATCAAGGATTAGCAACACACGTGCTACACCAGAACGCTGGAAACTGTGGAAACCAGTGTTGTAGGTTTAAAGCGGGTAAAAAGGGAAAATGCCCAACACAGCGAAGGAAGGGAAACCCTGTATTGACGCTATTCTGAACGAAATAACTCCACAGCAAAACGGTTGTTTTTGTATACACCTGACGCTACAACCAGGGCTATTTTTCTGTACACAACGCCCCCAAAACCTTGTTGTTGTGAGGGTTTGCTGTGTTTGTCGTGGTCACGTCATTTTTCCCATCATCCTGGAAATGGAGTGAAAAATGTTGTAATAAATAACTATCCCATTCCACCACATCGTGGGAGGGGAGCCAGGCGATCCGCAGAGAAGCACCTTGCAAAACGGGCAGTTTCTCCCCTCTTTTGCTGCCCGTTTTATTTTTGCCCCTTATTTTCGATTTCAGGGGCTTTTTTCGAGCAGGGGTATTAGATATTGCCCTACCCTTAGAAAAGCTCTCTATCAGGCCAAAATGTGGTTTTTCTTTTAGCACCCACTCCACAAAAAAATCTGCTCGAAAAAATACAAAAAATTTGTCATACAGCACAATTTTTCATCTCTGCTCGCTATTTGTACCCAAAAAGTGGTAGAAACTACAATGTGGGAGGGTATAGAGATGAAGGAAAAAGAATACATGACTGCCAAGGAGGCAGCAAAGTATTTGGGAATTTCCTTGAGGACCCTAAAAAATTTCATGAGGCATGAACGTTTCCCCATACCGTATTACAAGCTTTCTTACAACTTGGTGAGGTTCCATAAACGCGACCTGGACCGCTGGATGAAGAATTTTAAGCAAGACTATGGGGAAGAGCTGCAACAAAAAAAGCTCGAAATGATCGAGAAGGCAGCAACCGATATCCTGCACAAAATCTTGTAACCCAATGAGGTAGGGAAAGATGGGAGTCAGGGTAAGAAAACGTGGAAAAGATTATTATCTGTATATCTGTTATAAAGGGCGTCGAACAGCGAAGAAGGTAGGTCGTGACAGGGATCTTGCAGAGCTCCTTGCCAGGAAAGTCGAGTATCTTATCGCTTGCGACAAATTGGGGCTGGACATCTTCGAGAAAAAACCTACCTTCAGGGAGTATGCCCGTGCCTGGCTGGACCTCATCGAACACGATCCTAACCGTACAAGCAATACCCGCCAGCGGTACGAGGAACTTCTCAAAAAATACGTCCTGCCTTCTTTTGGTGGAACCCCGGTGACAAGCATTACCAAAAAGCACGTGCGTGCCTTCTTTTTGAGGCTAATGCGGAAGTATTCTCCCGGCACTGTGGAGCTAATCAGAACTGTGGTAGCGGGCCCCTTAAACCTTGCTGTAGAGGATGAGGTTATCCAGGCTAACCCCTGCTATGGGTTAACGCTGAAGCTAAAGAAAAAGACCTCGCCAACCTATGACGTTTACGATGTCCGCGAGGTGGCTCTTTTCCTGGAAGCCTCGAAACGGTACGGAGTAACCTATTATGCTCTATTTTCAGTGCTCTTCAAATGTGGGCTTCGACTGGGAGAAGCGCTTGCGCTCAAGTGGGAAGACGTTGACTTTAACTCAGGCTTCATCATGGTTCGTGGGAGTTTCCGCAGGGGCAAGTTAAGCAAAACCACCAAGACGAAGAAGTTCCGCAGGGTTGATATGCCACCCAGTGTTAAGGAGGCTCTGCTGGAGCTCCACAAAAAAGCCTACAGTATTTTGCCAGGAACGACGTTTGTGTTCCAGCATCCTGAGAAAGAAGAACCCATCAGCCAGAACACTGTGAGGAACGTTTTTAAAAGGACAGCTGCTAAAGCCGGGTTGAGGGCAATTCGCATTCACGATGCGAGGCATACCTATGCCTCTTTGCTTTTGTCCAGTGGCACTCCGGTGAACTACGTCAAGGAGCAGCTGGCGCATTCAAGTATCAGCATGACGGTGGACCGGTATGGCCACTACATAAATTTTTCTCTGGACGGACCACCACCCGTTAGTGTACTTGATCGATTAACCAGTAACTCTAATGAGAACAACAATAAAGAAGGGGGCGTTAAGCCATGAGTTATAGAGAGCACATTAAAGTATGGTGCCGAAGCGGGGAGTCGAACCCCGACGGGCTTACGCCCACTAGATCCTGAATCTAGCGCGTCTACCAATTCCGCCACTTCGGCATATAATAATTGTTTGATTAGAATTTTTTCTTAACGTATTGTATGACGCTCGCAATGTCAAGATTCCATCCAGTGATTGAGGCGGAGATATGAAAATCATTCAGAACTTTGAGATAAGATATAAGAAAATCAGAAATCCGGTTGTTACTATTGGTAATTTTGATGGCGTACATAAGGGACACCAGTCTCTAATAGAAAAAATTAGAAAAAAAGCCCAGGAACTCGATGGTGAAAGTGTTGTGATGACTTTTTACCCCCATCCTTTGAAGGTACTTCGCCCAGATTGCAACCTTCAGTTTATCACTCCTCACAAAAGAAAACTCGAACTTCTCGCACATTATGGTGTTGACGTTACCTGGGTAATACCTTTCAGTAGAGAATTCGCTTCGATTTCTCCCCAGGATTTTGTGAAAACCTATTTGGTGGACTACCTGAATGTCAAATGGATAATAGTTGGCTATGATTATCACTTTGGTAAAAATCGAGCAGGAAATATAGAATTTCTAAAACAACAGGGAGAAAAATTCGGTTTTGGAGTGGAGTCAGTTTCTGAAATCGTTGTAGGAGGATTAATCGTAAGTAGTACATCAGTGAGAAAACTTATACGCCAAGGGCAAATGCAAACAGTAGCCAATCTGCTCGGACGTCCTTACGAAATAAGAGGAAAAGTTGTTCGAGGTAGAAACAGAGGCGGACGACTTCTAGGATTTCCAACAGCAAATGTAAACATAGGTGAATATGTGCCCCCCAAAATTGGGGTCTATGCCGTTAAAGTTATAATCGATGGGAAAACTTACAACGGTGCTGCCAATTGCGGTTACAACCCTACATTTGACGATCCAGAACTGTCTTTAGAAATCCACATCTTGGATTTCGATAGATATATTTACAATAAAGAAATCTCCGTTCAATTCGTAAAATACATTAGAGAAGAAAAGAAATTTTCCGGCATTGATGAACTTGTAGATCAAATAAAAAGGGACGTAGAAGCAGTACGTCAAATACTATGCTGACACCTTATCATAAAAACATACCATCTCTACATGTTCTTCTAATCTTGCGATAAGAGGTTTGAGAGTTGAACGCTCAAGAGCCGACACACAAACACCTCCAAACCTTTTGGCAATATCCACGGCATAATAAGAAGGTACAAGATCCATTTTGTTGAAAACCAAAAGTTCCGGTTTTTTATCCAATTCTAGCTGTTTCAATATCTTATGAACACTTTCAATGTGGTCATCAAACCGCGGATTACTAATATCAACAACGTGGAGCAAAATATCCGCATCATGCAATTCTTCCAGAGTTGCTGCGAAAGCATCTACCAATTCTCTTGGTAGGTTACTGATAAAACCAACAGTATCTGTAATTATAACTTCAAAATCTTTTGGGAATCGAAGCCTCCGGCTTGTGGGATCTAATGTGGCAAAAAATTGATTTGCAACGGGAACTTCACTTTTCGTAAGAGCATTTAACAGAGTTGATTTTCCCGCATTAGTATATCCAATGATGGAAATTATGGGCATTCCCTGCTTCTTCCTTTTACGACGTCTTTCATACCTATTTTTACGGATATTTTTGAGCTCCTTTTCCAGATGGGAAAGTCGCTTTTTTATGCGACGTCTGTCAACTTCAAGCTTTGTTTCCCCAGGACCTCTAGCGCCAATTCCTCCAGTCAATCTACTAAGAGCATCGTCTTTTACATTCAATCGAGGCATTAAATATCTGAGTTGCGCCATTTCCACCTGGATTTTTCCTTCTCGGCTCCTTGCACGTTGAGCAAAAATGTCCAAAATAAGTTGAGTTCTGTCTATTACCCTCAATTCTGTAGTATCGGTAAGTGCTTTTACCTGCGAAGGATTTAATTCCCGATCAAAGATCAAAAGATCTACTCCGTGTTGAAGGGCACGAACCATAACCTCGCTGAGTTTCCCTTTACCAATAAGATATCGAGGATTCACCTTACGAACTTTTTGAATAACAGTATCAACTATTGAAATCCCAGCAGCTCTTGCTAGCTCCTTCATCTCCATTATGTGAGCATCAATATCATACATCTGACGGTCCAAAACAACTACAAGAATCGCGGCATCTTTAGTTCCGTCTGCTCGAATGGAACTCCGAAATCGTCTTAACTCCTCCTCAATGGATTTAACCAGCTCTATAAAATTAATGTTGACATTAAAACAAGGCCGGGGAGGCAAAACCACCCATTGAGCATCTTCAGAAGGAAATATATGACACACATGGAGTTGATTCGCTCCTCCGTGCTTATCCACCCCCACTGCTGCAACACAATCCAACCTCAAAAAAATCAAATCCATGAAATCATCCTGAGTCAATGGCTCCATATTAAGATGAGTATGAATGAGTCGCAGGCCTCTAAGTCGTCTGTTTCCTTCGCGACTTTTCGGAAGTTCAGGGATATAAACAGAAGAAGCATCTCCAACCAGGACCATTTCTATGGTCCCATCTCTTCCTACAAGACACCCAATTTGTCTTCCTATTTCATGAGACCACCTGGCTATGTCTCTAGCAATTTCATAGGACACAATTTGATCAGGCGAGATTTTCCTTCGATAAAGATTTTGAAGCTTCTGTCGATGAGAGCTTTTCAAGCCCGCGATGTTGCCAAATATCTTTTTAATGCGCTATCCCTCCTTTCTTAAATCAAACAGCCTCTGGGCCTTCCCTGCCTGTCTTGGCAACTTGTTAGGCTCAACGAGTTCAACTATGGGGGTCACTAGTATCTCGCTTTTTAACTCATGGACTATCTTTTTCTGCAGCCTCTGAAGGTGTCTCATATCTTCAATAAACACTTTGTCAGTTACTTCAACTTGAACAATCATTTGATCAATATTTTTTTCCTTTTTTAGAACTATTCTGTAATTGGTTCCCACTTCAGGAATGGACATGAGAACCTGCTCCACTTGAATAGGAAAGATGTTTACACCCTTTATAATAAACATATCATCAGAACGTCCCTGAATTCGATCTATTCGTTTATGACATCTACCGCAGGGACAGTCACCAGGTATAATTCTGGTAAGATCTTTTGTTCGATACCTAATAAGTGGCATTCCTTCACGAGAAATGGTCGTAAGGACTAGCTCTCCAACTTCACCATCGGGAAGAGGTTCAAGGGTATCTGGATCAATGACCTCAACTATAAAAGCGTCTTCCCATACATGCATGCCCTGTTGGAACTCACATTCAAAAGCGACACCCGGACCGTTCATCTCCGAAAGACCATAACTGTTGTAAACTTTAACACCGTAAAAATCCTGTACTCTCTGTCGCACCTCCTCCGAATAAGGCTCTGCTCCAAGATAAGCAATTCTCAAATGCAATTCCTTTTTTGGATCCAGACCTAACTCAGAAAAAATTTCCATGAGTCGCAAAGCGTAGCTTGGAATTATATGAATGACAGTAGTGCAAAAATCTCTCATGAGTTGAATCTGTCTTTTGCTGTTCCCAGCTCCCGACGGAATGGTAAGAAGCCCCAACTTTTCCGCACCGTAGTGGAACCCAAGCCCTCCTGTGAACAAACCGTAGCCTGTCATGTTTTGAAAGACATCCCCGGGTCTTGCTCCCGTCATATAAAGACACCTTGCCATGAGCTCCGCCCATGTTTCGATATCCCTTTGCGTATAAAAGATGGCTGTAGCCTGACCCGTGGTTCCAGAAGATACGTGCAACCTGACAAGCTGATCCTTAGAAACGGTAAGAAAACCGTAAGGATACCAATCTCGAAGGTCCTGTTTTGTAGTAAATGGCAATTTTTGCAAATCGGACAAATCCTTAATATCGGATATGTCAATACCATAACTCGAAAATTTCTCTCTGTAAAAAGGGGAATAAAGAGATCTTTTAAGAGTATCAATCAATAGCTCATACTGAAGGCTTTCAAGGTCTTTCCTTTTTAAAGCTTCTCGGTCAGGATTCCAGAAAGTATTCTTCATAATCCCTCTCGTATGCAAGATTTTCAAAGCGTGTAAGAGTGCTTACAAACCTCAGTCTAACCTCACCTAGCGGTCCATTTCTTTGCTTTCGAATGAGCACTTCTATTATGCCTTTATCTTTCGAGTCCTTATTATACACTTCGTCCCTGTAAAGGCATATTATCACATCGGCATCCTGTTCTATAGCTCCCGATTCCCTCAAATCTGAAAGCTGGGGCCGTTTGTCATGCCTTTCTTCAACTTTTCTGTTGAGCTGAGAAAGGGCAATAACCGGGACATTCAGCTCCCTCGCAATATTTTTCAAGGCCCTGGAAATTTCGGAAATCTCTTGCTCCCGTCTTTCGAAACGACCGTGGATGCGCATGATTTGTAAATAATCCACAATGATTAGTCCAAGGCCATGTTCCGACATTAAACGGCGGGCCTTTGCCCTAAGCTCTAAAGGGGTTATCCCGGGCTGATCATCAATAAAAAGAGGTACATTCATGAAGGTTTGACCCGTTGCCATAAGCTTCTGGGCTTCTTTCTGACTCAAAAAACCGGTGCGTACCTTCTGAGAATCCACACCAGCCTCGGCACACATCAACCTCATTGCCACCTGTTCTTTACTCATCTCAAGCGAAAAAAAAGCTACAGGTATTCCACTTTCCACAGCGACATTTCTTGCTATATTTAAAGCAAAGGCCGTTTTTCCCATCCCGGGTCTTCCGGCAACAATAATCAGTTCGGAATTTTGAAACCCCGCGGTAAGCTTATCCAGATCCGGAAAATGAGAAGGCACCCCTGTTATTAAACCTTGATTCGTTCTATAATTCTCAATTCTAATAAGATTGCTTTTTACTACTTCCTCTACGGGTTGATAGGTTTTTTGAATCCTGGACTCAGATAGGGAAAAAATAGCCTCTTCAGCTCTATCTAGAACTTCCTCCACATTTTCGGAATTATCATAACACCAGGAAACAATATCACCGGATGTCTTTATAAGCTGCCTGAGTGCTGCTTTATCGGCAATTATTTTAGCATACACCGAAGCATTCGATGCTGATGGAACTCTCTCTGTAAGGCTAACTAAGTAAGAAACCCCACCTACCTCTTCAAGCTCATTTTTATCCTTCAGCTTCTCTAATACCGTAATAATATCAATGGGCTGATTTTGATCAAACAACTCAACTATCGCTCTAAAAATCTTTCGATGAGAGTCAAAATAGAACTCATGCCCTTTCAAAATCTCCAGAACCCCAGGCAAACCAGAAGGGTCTTGCAAGAGCCCTCCTAAAAGAGATTGTTCCGCCTCCTTGCTGTGAGGCGGAACTCTTTGCAATTCTTCGACTATACTACTCATGTAAAATTATTCTTCCGCTTCCACAATTACCTTTATTGTTGAAGTTATGTCAGATTCAACCTTTATCGGCACGTTATATTCACCAACGGCTTTGATAGGTTGCTCAAGGAGAATGTTCTTCTTGTGTAAACCCTTATATCCTGCTTCTTCAAGAGCCGACAAAATATCTGTAGCACTTACTGAACCGTAGAGTTTGCCCTCCTCAGCAACCTTTCGTTTAAGGGTCAAGGTAACAGTGTTTAGTTGTTCTGCAAGAGACAGCATTTGTTTTCTGAGCTCTTCTCTCTTCTTCGCAAGAAGCATCTTACGATGCTCGATTTCCTTAACATTTTTACTTGTTGCTGGAAGAGCAAGTCCTTTAGGAATCAGGTAATTTCTCGCGTATCCAGGAGCAACTTTTACAACATCTCCCACCATTCCAAGCGAAGGAATGTGCTCACAAAGAATAACTTCCATAGACTTCATATTTCTCTCCTTTCCCGGATAATTTTTCTAAAATCAAACCAGACATCGAAGAAACCCACAGCAGCAACCAATAAAGACAAATACTGTTGAACCAGAACAAGCACAATAACTAGTATCCGTACCCATAGAGGAACAGATAATTTTTCGGCATAAAAACCCAAAATAGACAACCCTTGCAAAAAATATATAACCACCAACACAATGAGAACGTTTAAAGCAACCAATCTTACGCTGGAAGAAACTAAAAGGGCAAAACCAAAACATATAACGGGCCACACAAGCCAGTCGGGTGATCGCCACTTTGTAGGTTTCTCCCAGGGAGGAGCTGGCAATCCCTTTCTAGCTGAAAAACCAACAATGCCAAGCGTATTTATGGCTCCAGCAAATAAAAGGGAACCCAGAAAAGCTCCAGGAAGCAATCTTACCGCAGTATGTACGGTCGCTTTTATCTGATCACGCACAAAAGGTTTATCGGCTCCCTCCACACCTGCTTCCTTCAACAGGGCAATTATATACGAAAAAGTTTTATTTTCTAAGTCCTGAAACAAAGAAACATCCGGACCCTGATGCTTATACCAGAAAATAGCCATACCGGTAATAAAAGCTATAAAGGCAGAAACACTAACTGTAAATTCACGACTGGCGCACTGTCTGGCAAAATACCCAATCGACATTCCCATAAGTAGCAAGGTAAAAAGATAAGAAACAACCGATGCGATCCCTGCAAAATAAAAAACCACAAAGGACACTATAAAAGATGCTAGCGGAACCACATAGCCCCGAGACACACCCCACTGGTAGATGGAAAAACTTGACGGAACAGGCGTGAGCAAACTCAAAAATATACCTACAATGGGAAACCACACGGCAGAACCAAAAAAAATTACAGTTGAACACACCCAAAGTGTTATTTGAGCAATGCTAACCGGAACATCGGGAAAACCACCATTTGAGCTACCGTGTGTTCCCATTTGACCATTGCTTTTCCACTAAATCGTGTGCAGGGTGGTATATGGCAGAAGAGCCATCTGCCTTGCTCTTTTTATAGCTCTTGTTAGCTGCCTTTGATGTTTGGCGCAATTTCCAGTAATACGCCTTGGAACTATTTTCGCCCTTTCAGTCAAAAAATTCTGCAAAATGCTGGGATCCTTGTAATCGATCTTAAGGGAGCTATCGGCACAAAAACGACAAATCTTTTTGTGTCTAAAAAAACGACGACGTTTTCTTACAACCTGTTTGGTGACTCCTACAGCCATAAGCTATTCCCCCTTTTCCTCCTGCGTTTCTTCTTTTGCATCAACCACATCAGCCTGTGATGTATCCGAGGGTTCTGCATCCCCTGTATCAACAGGTTCAGGTTCCGATTCGCTAGAGGCTTCTTCAGCTGAGGTTTCCTCTGGCCTAAGTTCATCTTCTGGCTCAAACCGATCTTCAAGTTTCACCGTAATAAACTTGAGAACCCGATCATCAAGTCGCATGTTCCGTTCGAGTTCTACAGGAAGATCCGGATCGCCAGCTATTTCCATCAGAAAGTAATGTCCTCGAGTACGCTTTTTAACAGGGTAGGCTAGCTTTCTCTTGCCCCAGGAGGAATAGGTCAAAACCCTTCCACCCTCACGTTGAACTACATCTTTTAACTTTTGTTCCAAGCTTTTGGCATCATCATCGCTTAAATCTGGATCGACAATAAAGAACACCTCATACTTCCGCAAATACATCCAAAATCCTCCTTCCCCTTGGGTTTTAGCCCCTTTTTCATACAAAAAGGAGCGAGGAAGACACATGTCTTCAGAAATGGCATAATCAGCTAACACAACGCACAAAAAGCGTCAAGATTTTTTAGTCCTCTCGGGATAGAATCTAGCACAATGGAGCCCAAGCATCAGTCCTGAATCTGCAAAATTTGTGGCGATCTTTGTTCATTTTGGTGTTTTTCGGTCCATAAACACGAAATTTTAATTTTTTTGGTCCAGAACATTGAATCACGCATTATCACCTAGTAATGTAATAGATTGTATATCTTCCTTTTCTACGATGAAAAGAAGCTATGCAAAGACTAAATATGGTTAAGGTAAAGGATACAGAACGATTAGATGTAAAAGGCATGGTCTCAAAGGGAGATAGAGAAAACCACCAGTCCTTGGCCTTTAGGCTTTGACCTTCGGTCTTTAGCTTTTAGCCTTTGGCCTCACGCCTTGTTCTATAGATTTACTCCCCCGACTCCATTTATGCTTCTTTTTAGAAATCAATCGCACATTCTCTTAAAGCTTCCATAAAACACTTATGCTTCTTATAAAATTTAATTTCCGGCGAAGTGGCTCTCCCAATGGCACATGCTCTAAACCAGCAAGTATTGTAAAAGAACAGTCGTTCAAAAAAACCGTATATGTTTATAATCATTCTTGCCCTAAGTTAGAAGACAACAACAAGGGGTCAGAACATTAAAACCACTCGTGTGAACACGAGACTTCCAGAAACACCCTTCAGTTAGCTTATTCAAAATTGTAACCAGCAGTGACCTACCATGGCCTACCACTCAGTCTGAAATAAGTTCAGACCCACTTGTCCCCATTTGTCTCCACCCTCTCGGTGAAAACTTTTCTCTAGAATTACCTTATTTTATCAACCAACTCATTACAATAGATTTGAAAAATTACTATTGCTACCACGTGGATTCAAGCTATAAGCTAGTTAGGGATGTTTCATACTTTTAGAAAAAGTGATACTCTTATGTGGTGGCAATAGAAGCAACATTTTCACGTTGCAACGACTTCAATATAATAAGGAGATGTTCAATGACTGTCGAGCAACTGTATGAAATCTTAAAATCAGCGCAAGAACCCAGGGGTTACTTTTTCAATAGGGATAAGAAAATCGTTTTTCAACTCCTTGAAGCCTTGCTATTAAACAAAGAACGCTACGGATACATGGCTTGTCCGTGCAGGCTTGCATCAGGAGATCGAGAAAAGGACAGCGATATAATCTGTCCCTGCGCATATCGGGAAGCTGATGTAAAAGAATACGGAAGTTGCTACTGTGGCCTTTATGTCTCTAAGGAATGGAATGAGGACAAAATTCCTCATGTTTACGTTCCAGAAAGACGACCGTTGGAAAAACGTTTGTCTTTGTGAAATAGAATGCCTTAATGTTTCACGTGAAACATCAGAAATTTAGTTTCCTAACAGACCACCTACAGAAAAGCTCATTATACCGAAGCATGTAACATTCTCCTTCGGCAGTCCGAATTTTAAAATATCTCTGAGGTACCCTAGCTGCCTGCATGTATCCTTCATACCATCGATCTTCCACTTTAGCTATGTCAAGCCACCTATCTTCGTATAGGAATCTTCGCGGCTCCTGTTGACCACAGTAAAAATCACAAGTTTCAACTGTGGTTTCTTTAAACATCATTCACCACCCTCATTGAATAAACAGAAGGTACATGATACATCAAAAGGTCTCTAAAGTTTAAACGACAATTTTTTGCAATAAAAATTTTATCAAGGATCAGTCTTTATGACTACGCAAATTGAAGTTAAAAAATATTTGCAAGAAAAAGGAATATCGGTTCTTACTTTTACTGAAGACACATCTACATCGGAGCTTGCCGCCAAAGCTGTGGGATGTTCTGTTGCGGAAATAGCCAAGACAATGGTTGTTTTAATTGGAGATACTCCTGTAGTTGTGGTTACAAGTGGAGACAAAAAAATCAAGTCTTCCCTGCTAAAAAAGGCTGCTCAATTAAAAGGAAAGGTGAAATTTCCGAAGTTTAACCAAGTTAAGGAAATCACAGGCTTCGACCCCGGGGGAGTATGTCCCTTTCTCCTGCCTCCCAACATCAAAATACTTATTGACGAATCCCTCAGACGCTTTGAAATTATCTACCCTGCCGCTGGAGATGCACACTCTGCAGCACCAATGTCTGTGGACAAGCTTTTGGAGTTAACAGGTGGCATTGAATGCAAAGTGTGTGAATAGGAGGAAGTCATGAGCAAAAAAGCATTGATAATTGTCGATATGTTAAATGATTTTGTCCATCCAGAGGGTGTCCTTTTTTGCGGGGAATCAGCAAGAAGAATAATACCTTATGTAGCAGATTTGCTAAATAAATTCAGATCCCAAGGAAATCCCATCATCTATTTGATGGACAACCATTCACCAGAAGATGAAGAATTCAAACTATTTCCTCCCCACTCAATAGCTGGTACATGGGGAGCCCAAATCATCCCAGAGCTTGCACCTCAAGACAACGACCACTTGATACCAAAAACCAGATTTAGCGGTTTTTTTAAAACCAATTTGGAAAATATCCTTGAAGATATTTCCCCAGATGAGGTATGGGTCGTTGGGGTCTGCACCTCTATCTGCGTAATGGATACAGTAGCAGACCTTAAAAACCGAAACTACGATGTATATGTACCCGTAAATGGAGTTGCGGATTTTGATCAAGAAATGCATGATTGCGCTTTAAAAAGAATGAAACGGGTCTATAGGGTCAATCTGGTTGGTTAAACAGTACATTTCGGAGAAGATTTACTATGGATCTATTGTGGAATCAGTACCAACCGGCGCTTGCAACGGATTTGTACGAACTTACCATGGCAGCAAGTTACTTTGCAGAAGGAAAAAACGGAACTGCAACTTTCAGCCTCCATATTCGTAACTATCCCCCAAACAGGTCTTATTTTGTTGCTGCGGGACTGGAAAGCTTCTTAAATATCCTTAACAATTTCCGATTTGACAAAGAAGCTATCGAATACCTCAGATCGCTGAACAAATTTACTGATGATTTCCTGGATTTTCTTAGCAACTTCAGGTTTTCAGGAAATGTAAGGGCTCTTCCTGAGGGAACAATTTTTTTTACCCAAGAACCTATTGTGGAAATTACAGCTCCGCTAATTGAAGGTCAGCTCTTAGAAACCATTGTGATGAATACTTTCCATATTGAAACCCTGATAGCTTCAAAAGCAGCAAGGTGTGTTGAAGCTGCAAAGGGGCGGACATTAGTTGATTTCTCCTTAAGGCGTACTCATGGAATTGATGCGGGTATAAAGGTAGCACGATCCAGCTATCTGGTAGGGTTTTTAGGAACGAGTAATGTACTGGCCGGAAAGCTCTATAACATCCCTGTTTTTGGAACAATGGCTCATTCATATATAACAAGTTTTGACAGGGAAATGGACGCCTTTATGGCCTACGCCAAAAGTTTTCCTGAAAACACAGTGTTACTTCTCGACACTTACGACACTTTACGCGCTGCCGAAAAAGCTGTGAAAGTAGCTAAGTACCTCGAGCAGAAAGGGTATAAACTCAAGGGAGTGCGACTTGACAGTGGAGATTTAGTCGAGCTCAGCCGTAAAGTAAAACAGATATTATGTGAACATGGATGCGACTACGTGGCCATAATGGCGAGCGGGAGTTTGGATGAATATATGCTGGAAAAGCTTATAAACAGTGGTGCCCACATTGATGCCGTTGGTGTTGGAACCAAAATGGGCGTATCCGCCGATGCACCTTACCTGGACATGGCTTACAAGCTCGTAGAATATGAAGGCAAACCAATATTAAAGTTATCTCCAGGCAAACGCACATGGGTTGGCAGAAAACAAGTTTACAGGAATGTTGACTCCAGCGGTCAAATGGTCAAAGATATTCTCACCATTTTCGGTGATAAACAGCCAGGTCAGCCCCTGCTAACCGATGTTGTTATCAACGGAGAAATTGTACACACACCGTCTTTAACAGAATCGAAAAAATATTTTGAAGAAAACTATGAAAAACTTCCCCGAGAATACAGAAGTATTCACTCACCAAGCAAATATCCTGTAGAAATATCCTCAGCCCTGAGATCTCTTGAGCAGGAGGTAGAAAAAACAAAGCTCATAGCAGAAACGGGAAAACTCTAAAACTCATCCTGAACACTCGAAAAACAAACCTCAGGACATGACCTGAACAGTCATTCCTGAGGTTTCAATAATTCAATAATAGGAAAATGATATACACTTGTTTAATTTAAAATTGCTTCTTCAATTTTCTTTAATATTCTTTTGGGAATCGGATAATCATCTTTCGCCAAGTACAATTTTAAAAGTATCGGATTGAATTCAATCTTTTGAGCCAATTCTTCTATGTTT
>JALXAE010000203.1 GCA_026992355.1 Syntrophobacterales bacterium
CGACACCGGAACTTGTATAACCTGTCATTTCTCTGTATTGCCATATGCCATATACAAACCTTCGTCCTGTCCTGCTGTGAGTGAAAACTGGTCCAATTTTGGGCAAGGCTATTTGTCCGGCGTGCGTGTGTCCGCATAGGTATAAATCTGCTCCGTGTAAATATGCCTCTCTGTAAAGCTCAGGGGAGTGAGCAATAAAGATGGAAAAACTATTTTTATCTACTCCCCGGAATGCCTTATCCACGTTATGGCATTTGAAGTAGTGGGGGTCATCTACACCAGATATGTAAATTACATCACTACCTCTCTGAATTGTAATATTTTCGTTCAAAAGAAACCTTATTCCGTGTCGTTCGAGGAAAAAAGACATTTCGATACAGTCATGATTTCCGAGAACCGCCAGTATTCCATCATTGTTAAGAGATGTTAATTTAGGGGTGATGTCGATGAGTTTTTCTATAGCTTCTGCTGGGCTTCCAAAATTATCAAATCGAAAATCACCGGCCAGTATACAGAGGTCATGTCTTTGGTTAATGTTTTGTAATAGTTTTTCCAATCTGTTCTGTAATTGATCGTGGGCGTCTATATGAAGATCGGACATAAAAAGAATTGAATATCCATCAAAAGCCGGGGGTAATTTGGAAAAATATAAATCAACCGTACGGTGTTTTATATTTAAGGCGTTTTTTAGACCTATTGAATATGTGCTAGTGATTTGAAGGATACCGTAAAGAAATAAGTGATAGAAGATAGCATCTTCAAAATTAAAAAATACTTTCCATAATTGATTGTCCAGTTGACACGATTTCCATTCTCGTAGCCTAATTCTTGGTCTTAATGGCCTTGGATAGTTTGTGGAGGGAGGTTTTAATATTGTTAGTTTGAAAAACCTTGAGCCTTCAAAGGCACCTACGGAGAAAATGAAAGTAGCAAGCACGACATAATGCCAGGATATGTTGTTTATATATTTCCAAAAGACAAGCGGAAGGAAAGCTTCCAAAAACTGATCCAAACCTGGAACAACTGTGCCGCTTGATAACTTTAGCCTTCGTTTTATGAAGCTGGTTATAATATCTCCCAACATGGTTAAAATGCCAAGAGCAACTCCCTGTAATAAGGATAAAGAAAAAAGATGCGCGGTCAGTCCTCCGCATACAATTGATCCTACGAAACCTCTGATTGTTTTGTGGGGTCCTAAAATCGGTTGTCCGTCAAAAAAAGTTTTGTTTCCATCCAGAGGAGTATTGAATCTGTCCTGAAAAATGAAAGCAAGAAAGGGCGGAATGAAATTCAAAAGCCATAAAAGTACTATAATTTTAGTAGTCAATATTAGATTTGCCATGATTTACTTTTCTGATTTAAGAAAATTAGGTTATTAGAATTTAAGTTCAGCGGTCTACACATAGGCAATATGTTTAGATTTAGCAAATATTTTTTGGCATTTGACATAACATCTTCGGTGATATATTTTCCTGAAGTTCTGGTAATCACTGGAGGTTTACATCATGGATTGGAACGTTGCCGATGTTGTGCTGCAAGGCAGGATGAAACGCCTCCCGCCTTATGTTTTTGCTCAAGTAAATGACTTAAAGATGAAACTTCGGCGGGAGGGACGGGACATAATAGATCTGGGCATGGGAAACCCGGATCTTAGAACGCCTCAACATATTGTTGACAAGCTTGTTGAAGCATCGCTTAAGCCCCACAATCACAGGTATTCTGCTTCCCGGGGCATTACCAAGCTGCGACACGCAATTTCAAACTGGTATGCTAGAAGGTATGGGGTGGAAATAGATCCTGAAACAGAGGCAGTGGTTACCATTGGTGCAAAAGAAGGACTATCTCACCTTGTTCTTGCTATGATTTCTCCCGGTGATGTTGTTTTAGTTCCTAATCCTACTTACCCAATCCACCCGTATTCTGTTGTGATTTCTGGTGGAGATGTGAGGTCTGTTCCGATTGATCAAAGCAGGGATTTTCTGGAAGACCTGGAAAATGCGGTAAGACAGACGTGGCCGCGACCTAAAATGTTGATAATATCCTTTCCTCACAATCCTACCACCATGGTGGTTGACAAGGTCTTTTTCGAAAAAATTGTTGATTTTGCAAAAGAAAACCGCCTGATAGTTCTTCATGATTTTGCCTATGCTGATCTTACCTTTGATGACTACAGAGCGCCGAGCTTTCTGGAAATTCCAGGGGCTAAGGATGTTGGTGTTGAATTCTTTTCCATGTCTAAAAGTTACAGCATGGCGGGCTGGAGAGTTGGCTTTTGTGTTGGAAATCGTCATATAATCCATGCACTTACAAGGATAAAAAGCTACCTTGATTATGGCATATTTCAGCCTATTCAGATTGCGGCTATCATTGCGTTAAATGGTGATCAATCGTGTGTGCAGGATATTGTGAACACCTATAAATCCAGACGTGATGCTTTAATTAGAGGATTGAATCGCATAGGCTGGAAGGTTGAGCCTCCCAAAGCCACTATGTTTGTGTGGGCAAAAATCCCTGAGAGATATCAGTCTATGGGATCTGTGGAATTTTCTAAATATTTGATAGAAAAAGCAGAAGTTGCTGTATCACCAGGTCTGGGTTTTGGTGAATACGGTGATGAATATGTAAGGTTTGCTCTGGTGGAGAATGAACATCGTATTAAACAGGCTATTAGGAACTTGAGGAAGCTCTTTAATAGCGACAGTAAATAGATTCTCTATATAACAGAGGATGAAAATGGAGCGGCTTAATATCGGGTTAATAGGGTGGGGCACTGTTGGCTGTGGTGTAATTGAAATTCTTAACAGCAATTCGGAAATTTTAAGAAAAAGACTCGGCGTGGAACTCTATCTAAAAAGGGTTGCCGATATTGACCTTGAAAAGCCTCGTCCCGTGGATGTTCCCATGGATATTCTTACCGTGGATGCCAACCAGATTTTAGAAGATCCAGATATTGACATTGTAGTTGAGCTTATTGGTGGTACCGAGCCTGCTAAAACCTTTATAAGAAAGGCGTTAGAACGAGGGAAACATGTAGTTACAGCTAACAAAGCTCTCTTGGCAGTACATGGTAACGAATTGTTTGATTTTGCTAGAAAAAACCAGAGAATAATTGCCTATGAAGCCTCCGTTGCTGGAGGTATTCCTTTTATAAAAGCCTTGAGGGAAGGGCTTGCGGCAAACAATATAGACACAATTCTTGGCATATTGAATGGCACGGCAAATTTTATTTTAACACGTATGACAGAAACTGGGGTTTCTTTTAAAGATGCTCTCAAAGAGGCCCAGGAGAGGGGTTATGCGGAAGCGGATCCTACTTTGGATATTGAAGGGATAGATACGGCTCATAAGCTTGCCATTGCGGCGGCAATCGCCTTTAACATGCCGGTATCCTTTGATGCTGTTTATAAAGAAGGTATAACAAACATTGACCCACTGGATATTGAGTTTGGCCGGGAGTTTGGCTTTCAATTAAAGCTTCTTGCTATAGCTAGAAAAACATCGAAGGGAATTGAACTTAGAGTTCATCCAACCTTTGTTCCCTGCGATCATGTGCTTGCAGGCGTGCGAGGGGCCTATAATGCCGTTTACGTTCATGGTGATGCTGTTGGTAATGTTATGTTTTATGGGCTTGGTGCAGGCATGATGCCTACAGGGAGTGCCGTCGTTTCAGATATTATAGATCTTGCAAGAGATATTACTCATGGAGCGTCAGTTCGCATCCCACCTTTGGGGAGTTACGAGGTTGAAGAAGCTGAATTAAAGCCGATCGATGAACTGGAGACAAGTTATTATTTTAGGTTTAGTGCCGTCGATCAACCAGGGGTTTTGTCTAAAATTTCTGGAATTCTTGGCAAATATAATATCAGTATTTCTGCCGTTATTCAAAAGGGTCGGCACGTTGGAGGTGCTGTTCCTATAGTTATGATAACCCATGAAGCAGTAGAAAAAGCTGTACGAAAGGCACTAGATGAGATCGATCGATTGGATGTTGTGAGGGCTAAGACTCAACTTGTCAGGATAGAAAATCTTTCTGGGAATGGTATCTAAAATGGCTGCATCCCGTAAGAAATTCGTAATTGTGGTTGGCGATGGAATGGGGGATTTTCTTCTCGATGAACTAAATGGCCGTACCCCGTTAGAGGTGGCCAACACGCCTAACATGGATCGGTTATGTAAATGTGGCGAACTGGGGATAGTTCGTACCATTCCCGAGGGAATGGATCCAGGAAGCGATGTTGCCAACATGAGTCTCCTCGGTTATGACCCAAGGAAATATCACACCGGGCGAGGTCCACTTGAAGCTGCCAGTATGGGGATTAAACTGAATCCAGAGGACGTAGCATTCAGGTGTAATCTGGTTACGGTTGGGAGTGAGAATGGTATCAGAATTATGGAAGATTACTCCGGGGGACATATTTCTACTGAAGATGCACATGAGATAATTAAGGATCTCCAATCTGCTTTGTCTGGTTTGCCGCTAAAACTGTGGCCAGGTGTTAGCTATCGCCATCTGCTTGTTTGGGAAGATGGGGTAGCCGACATACAGACAACACCTCCTCATGACATTATAGGCCAGGAAGTTGAAAAATATGAAAGAGTGTATAAAAAGTTTCCGGTACTTGATGAGTTTAGGACAAGGGCTGAGGAAATCCTTAGGAACCACAGGATTAACAGAGAACGTGTTTCCAGCGGTAAAAGACCAGTAACAGCAGTGTGGCCTTGGGGACAGGGACGTGCGCCTAATATGAGACCTCTTACTGAATTGTGTGGTCTTTCAGGGGTTATGATT
>JALXAE010000204.1 GCA_026992355.1 Syntrophobacterales bacterium
TGTAGTTATGAATCCATGGAATTTTGAAGTGCTTGCCATAGCGAATTGGCCTTTTTTTGATCCCAACGGTTACAGGTTTTTAAGTCCTGATCAATGGCGGAATCGAGCAATTACTGATGTCTTCGAGCCAGGTTCTACTTTTAAGCCTTTTGTTGTTGCGGCTGCCCTGGAAACGAAAGTTGTTAAACCAGAAAGTAAGTTCTTCTGTGAAGAGGGTTCTTATAGGGTCCCTGGACATACAATAAGGGATGTCCATCCTCACGGTTGGTTATCAGTGGCCGAAATTATAAAATATTCCAGTAACATTGGAGCAGCAAAGATAGCGCAACAATTAGGTTCCGAAAATTTTTATAAATTCCTGAGGAAAATTGGTTTTGGGAGCAGAACGGGCATAGATTTACCCGGAGAATCGCCTGGCATTGTAAGACCCTGGAAAAAGTGGCAGCCTGTTGATCTTGCCACAGCAGCTTTTGGGCAAGGCATTGGTGTTACGGCAATGCAGCTAACGGTTGCTTTTGCAGTGATAGCTAATGGAGGTTTTATTGGCAAACCATCTGTTGTAGCTAAGCCACCGAATATGAGTGGGCAGTTGAAACGAATCATATCCAAGGAAACGGCTCGAAAATTAAAGAAAATGCTTCTTATGGTTACAGAGAAAGGTGGTACAGGTACTAAAGCTGCTATTTCCGGGTATAGTGTTGCGGGAAAAACTGGAACCGCCCAGAGAATTAATCCAGAGACAGGAGAGTATTCAGCCCACGGTTATTCGTCTCTGTTTGTTGGTTTTGTGCCGGCAAATCATCCTGAAATAGTGATAACCATAGTAATTCATGAACCTCATGGTGCAATTTATGGAGGTGTTGTTGCAGCACCGGTTTTTAGAGAAATTGCTTCGGATGTTCTCAGGTATCTCGGTATATTCCCCAACACGGAAGGAATGAAATCATGATCAGACTTTCTGACATCATTGGATCTTTGGATGTGCTGGAGATTCAAGGCCCAACTGACATTGTTATAAATCAGATTAAAACGGACAGCCGTGATGTGGAGAAAGGAGATTTGTTCGTTGCTCTAAAAGGTTCTAAAGCTAATGGTCATGACTTTATTTCTGATGCTTTGAATAGGGGAGCAAGTTGTGTTGTTTATGAATCCCCACATTCCCAGGAGATGATGGAATCTGGGACCAGATGTTTTATCAGGGTTAAAAACACCTCTATTGCACTAGCTCAACTGGCGAGCGCTTTTTATAATTTCCCGTCTAAAAAACTCAAGTTCATAGGCATAACGGGCACAAACGGAAAGACTTCTACTGCAATATTTATTGAACATATCCTCAAGGAGGCAGGTTTTTCCACCGGAAGGATCGGCACCTTGGGTTACTGTTGGAACAATTGCGTTGTTGAAGCTGCTCTAACTACACCAGATCCCTTGCAGCTCCACAAAATTCTAAACAGCATGGTAAAAGACGGGATTAAAGCGGTAGTTATGGAAGTTTCGTCTCATGCATTGGATCAGAACAGAATATTTGGATGCAATTTTGATGTGGCCATTTTTACAAACCTTACCCAGGACCATCTGGACTATCACCGTACAATGGATGCTTACTTCGAAGCAAAAGCCTCGCTTTTTCTGAAGCATTTAAGTAGAGATGGAATAGCTGTAATCAACATAGATGATCCATACGGCTTGGAACTTAAAAATTTGCTTTTGGCAAGGGGCTTTCCCGAAATTAACATTATAACTTACGGAATAAACAACAGGGATGCCAGAGTCCGGGCTACAAATGTTCAGTGTTCTCCAGGTGGTACAGTGTTTGATGTTGAAATGAAGTCTCTGAATGATTCCATGAAAGTAAAATCTTCTCTCCTGGGCAATGTTAATGTTTACAATTTATTGGCAGCCATTGCCTCCACTCTTGGGTTTGTGCCAGATAATACATTAATCATAAAGGGGATAGAAGATGTGGGATGTGTAAGAGGGAGACTTGAAAAAATTGATACTGCTTCAGAATTTCACGTGCTTGTGGATTACGCGCACACCCCGGATGCTTTAGCTAGGACTTTGGAATGTGTTAAAGAGTGGACTGAAGGGCAATTGATTGTGGTTTTTGGGTGTGGTGGTGATCGAGATAGGACTAAACGACCTTTAATGGCGCAAGCTGCCTGCAGATTTGGCGATGTTGTGATTATCACCAGCGATAATCCTCGTTCTGAAAATCCACGTAGGATAATTGAGGACATTCTGCAGGGAATACCACAGACATGGACATGGGTTCGCCCGGAAGTCCTGGAAAATTTGGGCGAAAGGGCCAGGCTTTATACAACTATAGTAGATCGAAAGCAGGCTATTGAGCAGGCGTTAAGTATTGCCCGGCCAAAGGATGTTATAGTTATTGCCGGAAAAGGGCATGAAACCTATCAAATAGTTGGCTCAAAAAAGATACCATTCGACGATAAGCAGGTGGTGCTGAATTGCCTAAGATTAAGACAGAATTAAGTAATTATAACAAACAACATCTGGAATCTCAGATAAAAGCCCTGGATGCTTTTAATAAACTGTCCGAGAACGAGATTTGCCGTTTAAAATGGTTAAGTCTTGCGTATATTAAGTTCAGAAGAGAACTGGACAGTTTTACAAAAGGTCTTTTTTACAATTATTGCAATCATGCATGTTTTAAAAACCGGCAAAGCAAATGTTGTGGTTTTGAGAGTATAATGACTTTTTTTGCCGATGAAATTTTAAACATAATATGGGGAGGCCCAGAAAAGGCTGAAACACTCATAAAAGTTCTTGAACAGCCGAATGAATCAAATCATTGTGTTTACCTGGGTGAAGATGGGTGCTTATGGTATCTGAAACCCCTATCCTGTGCTATGTTTTTCTGTGAAGATGCTAAGAAGCATGTTTTTGCTCGTAACTTGAACGCTGAAAAATTATGGACTGTTTTTACAAAATGTGAAAAAAATTTTACCTGGCCTGATAAGCCTGTCCTGTTCGATATTGTTGAAAAGTTTTTCATAATAAAAAAAGGGGTTTTTACCCCCCATATGTATTTTCATTTAAGCCCTGGTCTTCTTAAGGTAAAGAAAGAATCCTGTTGCTATGCTGAGTTACCAGCTTTCTTCTAACATGCGTTCTGCAATTTTTTCCGGAGAAGGTTTATAGCTCCCCTCTTCGATTTGTGCCTTGATTTTGGAAATTTTTTCAGCTCTTTGAGCCTGCTTGTCAAGGGAGTTTACTGATAACTCCACTTTATCGCCCACAGTGGCAGTTCCATATAGTTTCGAAGTAACCCGTTGCGCCACCTTTTTGTTGGTTTTCACCTGTTTGTCGGGCTCAGTTACCTGAATCCACTGGCGCATATATTCGCTGAGCTTCTTTATTTCCATTTTTTATGCTCCTTGGGTTTTCATCTCTCCATCAGGTTGTTCTTGGTCTTTCTCGAGATTTTCTGTTTTTTCCTCACCTGTTTTATCGTCTACGCTTTTTTCATTATCTTTTGGGACTTTATTCAAAGCCTGTTTAGACAGTCCCATAAAAATTAGTTGTTTTTTAGCCTCTTCAGAGATGGTTACCTTTTCACTAGAGGACGAAGGCACACCGGGGTTCTTTTTTTGCAACTTTGCCCGTTGTAGCTGTTTTGCGTATGTACGCAAAACACTCTTGACACGATAATCGGTTATTATCATTTTATGCCTCCTCCTCAACCTTTCTATCGGCTTGGTTGGTAAAATACTTTAAAATTTATTTGGTGAAAGGTAAATAGATAAAAAGGTACGCAAATTGCTTCATTCATCCGGTGACCGGCAACAGTGGCGGTGAATGAAGCATTAAAAAAACCGCTACGAGGAACGGAGTCATGAAAACAAAAAGAGAACAGAAAAGAATTCATTGTTTAAATTGCAAACACCTGCGAATTACATGGAGTCCCATGACTCCTTATTTTTGTAGAGCCTGGTCGATTCGTTCTCGCCGTTATCCATGCGAAGAAGTGTTTAGCGCCTCCGGTCTTTCATGTCAAAAATTTGAGCTAAAATCCAGAGACCAGCAACCGAATACGGCAAGAAAAAGGAGAAACACTTATAGAGGGTTTGTGAGAAGGATCTGAGAAATGGTAGAAAATGTTTCCAGTCAAAACCTGCAAATTTTGTCGGAGATTATTTCTAAGGAATTGGAAGAAGATGCAAGATCATCTTACGATATAGCCCAGAAGTTGTACAATAATCCACAATTCAAGTCATGGTTAAAAAGTGTATGCGGACAGGTGGGTACGGGTGCTGATTCGAGGGCTTTCAGATTACTTCGAGAGGCAGAAGAGGAAATAAGCTTATGGAAAGAAACATTTAAAGAAACTATCACAGCGTTCATTCCATTTTTCAAAAGGACGGAAATTTTTTCTTTTTTGAGTGAAATAAAGGACGAACTTTCAAAAGATGACAATGATGATGTTCAACACATAAGTAAAATCGTAAACAGTCTTAAGAAGACGCTTATAGAGCAGGATCCTTCACAAATATCGTGGAGTAGTGGAGAAGAACGTAAGGCCAAAGGATTTCTGGGAAAGCTTTTTGGAAAGGATCAAAATGAGGTCGAACAGATTAGAGCTGACATTGTGCAAATGGTAAATGCTTTAGATCCGATTGTGCCTGAAAGCAGTAAAAGTGAGCTTGAGTTGATAAAAAATCAGATATCGGCCTCCATGAATTTCAGCGCTTTAACGGAGGCAAATCACCATTTAGTGGGCGTGTTGATTAAACTAAGCGATCAGATCAAGCAAGAGCGAGAGCAGTTGAATCAATTCATTGCTGAATTGGGTAAGAATCTTGTAGAAATTGAAAAGAACATCATTATATCCGCGGATAGTGCTCAGAAAAGCAAGGAGTTAAATTCTTCTTTTAATCTTCATTTGGACACTCAAATTAAAGATTTAAACTCTATAGCTTCTTCTGCTGTAAAGACACTTGAAGAGTTGAGACAGGTGGTTCTGGCAAAAATATCATCCATAAAGAAAGCTTTGGAAACAAAACGGAAACAAGAAGAAGTGATAAACAGGGAGCTGGATAGGCGTTTTAGGAGATTACAAAGAGATCTTGTTCATATAAATCAGGAAATACATAGAGTTCAATCTAGAGAACGATTGTTGGAACAACAAGTTCTTATCGATCCACTTACAGGTGCGTTAAACAGAAGGGCCTACGAGCAGAGAATCCAGGAAGAATGGCAGAGGTTTAAAAGGTATGGTCATGTGTTTTCGCTTATAGTTTTGGACCTGGATCATTTTAAAAAAATCAATGATGAGTATGGACATTCAGCAGGTGATCTGGTTTTGAAAGAAGTTGTTAGGCGAATTAAAAAGAACGTGAGGGAAAGTGATTTGGTTTTTCGATACGGTGGTGAAGAGTTCGTTGTTTTGTTACCGGGTACTGAGCTAAAAGGCGCAATTGAAGTGGGGTCGAAAATTCGTTCTTTAATTCACAATACAAAGTTTCTTTATAAAGGTAATGTTATTAAACTAACCATTAGCGCAGGTGTAACTCAAACCTTTGATACGGATGGTGATCCATTGGATGTATTTGACAGAGCGGATATGGCTCTATATCAAGCCAAAGCGTCAGGAAGAAATAAGGTAATCAGTATACCCTCTCTCAAGGAAAAATCAAACGATCATTGATTGGCTACTTTCTTTTTTGTTACATTTCAAAAATATTTAAAAAAACAAGATTGTAAAAAAATAAAAAATTTAATAGATAATATTCACTTTATAGTTGTATTAACCTAAAAATGTGAACCTGTTACGAGTATTAATAATGGATAGGGAAAGCCTAGAAGCATTGAATGCCAGGGTATGTGATTTTGTTGATCAAGGGATCATTTGTACAGATGAGCACTTTGTTATCACCTATGCAAATAAGTGGGTGGAAACTTATAGTGGTCGCTCATCTGAATACCTGCTTGGAAAAAGAATTGAAGATGTCTTTCCAGAGCTGAAGAAAAATAATCGTATTTCCCTTTACACCCTTGCACTTCAAGGAAATCACATTGCTGTGTCCCATGACATTGGCGAGCCCTTGTTTCTTCTTGCCCCGTCTGTAGAACATCCAGATATTACCTGCATGATCCAAAATGTTAAGATTTACCCTCTAATAAATGATCGTGGGATTTGCGGCACTATAACTATGATAAAGGATGTGACAAAGGACTTTATACACAACAAAAAACTCGAAAGAATGGTAACTGAACTTAGACAGGCTAAGAGCGAGCTAATTAAAAGCAGAGAATTGTATAAAGCCCTTGTTGAGACGATTTCGGAGATTTTGGTAATTTGTGATGAGAGGGGAATAATTACATATATTTCTCCTTCTGTTAAAGCTGTAGTGGGCCTGGATCCAGAAAACGTTGTCGGTACACCATGGGCATTATGGGTTCATCCTGAAGACATGCCACGGGTATCACGAATTTTGTCTTCTTTACTCAAAAATTCTTCTGTAGATCAGGATCTTCAGCAGAGTAATGGCGTTGAGCTTAGAATCAGAGATTCAAAAGATAAATGGCATTACTTTGAAGGAATAGTGAATGTTATAACTGATGGGGGAATAGAGGGACATCTGGCTATTTCTTTAAGAAATGTCGAACAGAGAAAAGAACTGGAAGATCGACTAAAAAAAGAGGAAACTTTTCTTAGAACTATTCTGGAAACGGTAAAAATTCTGTTAATTGTTCTTGATAGCGACGGAAATGTGGTTTTGTTCAATAGAGCCTGCGAAGAGGTTACAGGCTATGATTCGTCGGAGGTTATTGGCAACCCAATCTGGGATTTGTTGATTCCAGCGGACCAAAAAGAAGAAGTCATGGAAGTGTTCGGCGAGTTGAAGCGCCAGTCCATCCCCAATGTTCACGAAAACTATTGGCTTACCAAAGATGGGAAGAAGGTGTTAATCTCCTGGTCAAATTCTGTAATCACCGATGAAAGGGGAAATCCGCAGTTCATAATTGGATCTGGCATAGATATAACGGAGCAAAGAAAACTTGAAGACAAGCTGGTATTTTCTAGCAAGCAGTTAATGGATCAGGTACATGAGTTAGAAGAACGTAATAGGATGTTGGCTACGGCCAATCAGATGAATGAAATTCTAATGGCTGCTAGATTGGAAGACGAAATTTACAAGGCAGCATCAACTTTTATCCCTAACATATTCTCATATCTCAGCGGTGCTTTTTTGGTTGCTTCTCAAAACGAAGATGTTCTGACTCAACACATCTCCTGGGGAAAGCACTTAGATGGATGTTCCTTTGTTCACGTAAACGATTGTTGGGCAATAAGGACAGGAAGGACGCTTCGCTGTTTGCACAGTGGTGGTTGCCTGTGTTCCAACGCTGAGGCCGTATCATCGAAAGGTTATGCTTTGCTTTGTGTGCCTGTGATTTATGGCTCCACAAGCTTTGGAATACTCAGGTTATATTCTTCCACAATGGTGGACAAAGAGTCTGAAGCAAACATAGAGAAAAAATTAAAATTCATTGAAAATGTTGCTTTAATGATTGCTCGTATGATTGGAGTTGCATTGAATAATGCAAACCTCCACAGGCAACTTAAGGATATGTCAATAAAGGATCCACTGACTGGTCTATATAACAGGAGATTCATGGAAGAAACCCTGTCCAAAGAATGGCATCGTGCCGTTAGAGAACAGCGACCGCTTGGTGTCATAATGCTGGATCTTGATCATTTTAAGAAGTTTAACGATACCTATGGGCACCTGGCTGGAGACCATCTCCTTAAATATTTCGGTAAGTTTCTATTGCGGCATGTGCGAGCAAGTGATACCCCATGCAGATATGGCGGAGAGGAATTTCTTATTATCATGCCGGGGGCTAATGTGGGCGTTACAACGAAAAGGGCCAATTTTTTGAGAGAAACCTTTGAAAGAGAATTGGTGCCGTTGAATGGCAATTATGTAGAAGGCTTGACTATATCGGGAGGGGTTGCAACTTTTCCTGAAAGCGCAAAAAGTATGGAGGAGATAATCAGGCTGGCCGATGAGGCCCTATACGAAGCCAAAAAAGCGGGCAGGAATAGAATAGCGCGTGCTATAAACGATAGATCAGGCATTCGTTTTGAACTTATATCATCCAACGGCGATGTTGCTTCCACGAACATAAAAAGAATCGCCATAAGGGAGGAACAGGAAGTACAGGATCACTTTCAATAACTTGTTAATCGAATATTTTTCCAGGGTTCAATATATTCAGCGGATCGAACAGGTTTTTTATTGACTTTTGTAGCTCAATCATAGGTGATGTAAGTTCAAGGTCGATAAAGGGAAGTTTGGCACAACCAATTCCGTGTTCGCCAGATATTGTTCCACCCAATTCCACAACCTTTTTAAGAATGGCTCGAATTCCACGGTTCACTAAATTTATATTCGTCTTACTCGATGCGGTAATGTTCAAATGGATATTTCCATCTCCCGCATGTCCGAAAGTGTAAATGTTTATCTTAAACTCTTTTTCATATTCAGGAAGAAGTGAAGCGAATTTTGCGATAGAACCGATAGGCACTACAATATCTTCAGGAATATACACTTCGCTGGAGTGTTCGATATCTAATGAAATTTTTCTTCTTAATTCCCATATTTGATTTCTTTTTACAGAATCTGTAGCGACAAATATGTTAATAGCTCCATTTTCTTCTGCAATGTCATAAATCCTTTGTAAATCTTCTGTGTCAGAAATATCAATATCGTCAAATTCAATTATCAACAATGCGCGACATGTCTCATTTGAAGTAATAATATTTGTGGATTCTGCCAGATTTAGGCACTTTTCATCCAGAAACTCCATAGCCGAAGGAATAAAACCCCTGTTGAGTATAGTCGTCACGCACTTCATTGCTCCAGCCAAAGTGGAAAACGGAATAAGCAAAGATATCATAGATTTAGGTTTGGGGACAAGTTTTACCAACACGGAAGTAATTAGACCAAGTGTTCCTTCAGATCCAGTAAAAAGACCGACTAAATCGTAACCGACTACTCCTTTCCGAGTTTTAACACCAGGTCTAATCAATGTTCCATCCGCCAGCACTATATCTAAAGCTAGAACATAGTCTCTGGTGGTTCCATATTTTAAACACGCAGGGCCACCTGCATTTGTGGCTACGTTTCCTCCAATAGAACACACTTCAAAGCTGGCAGGATCAGGGGGATAAAAAAGCCCTCGCTTTTCTACCTCTTTTTTTAATTCTCCCGTGATTACGCCAGGCTCAACTTCCGCAAGCAAATTTTCTGTATCAATGAGTTTTATAGAATTCATTTTTTCAAAAGAGATGACGACTCCGCCGTGAATAGGCACAGCCCCGCCGGCAAGGCCGGTTCCTAATCCTCTCGGAGTTACCGGAAAATTCTTTTTTGATGCAATACGCATTAAAGCCTGCACTTCTTCAACATGTTGAGGTTTCACAACGAAATCAGGAAGGCCAGAGATGGAAGAAGCATCGCGGGAGTAATCTTCCAAATTTTCTTTTTCGAATATTACGTTTTCACTGCCAAAAATAGCTTTTAATTCATCAAGCACTAATGTAGGCAAATCCTATCAAAACTCCACGTTAACTTTTGTAAAGTTCAAAACCGGGGATCACCAGAGCATTTTCCAGCTTATTCAGTAACCAGCTGGCTATGCTCACCAAAACAAGATAGATAAAACCGACTATAAGGAATATTTCCAAATATTTAAAAGATTGAGAAGCCAGGGCTTTGGCCTGACCGGTTAGCTCAATACATGTAATCATGTACGCCAAAGATGAATATTTAATGAGATAAATGATCTCATTGCCACATCCCGGGAGTGCTCTTCTTATGGCTTGAGGCAGCACGATGTATCTCAAGGTGTCTAAAGTTGAAAACCCCAGAGATTGAGCAGCCATTATTTGTCCTCGTTTTATTGATAACAGAGCGCCCCGTACGTATTCGGAATGATAAGCAGCACTGCATAAGGTAAATCCTAAAACGGAAGCACTGAAAGGAGACAGAAATATTCCAATGTGGGGCAGCCCAAAGTACCAGGTAAACAATTGTACCAGGAGTGGAACTCCCCTGAATAGAACAACATATCCGTCGGACAAAAGGCGCAGAAAAACACTTCCGTAAACACGCAGGGTTCCTACAACAATTCCCAAAAGCAAACCCATTATTGCAGAGGGCACAATGAGTTCAATACTTACAACAAGACCCTTCCAGAGAGCCGGTACCACTGCATTTTGAATATATATCCATTCATTCATGTGAGCATGTCACCATAAATCTCATTGATTTTAGAACAGAAGCTCTTTGTTCTGCTGTTCTTTGGTTTGAAGAGTATTTCTTGAGGAGGTCCGTGTTCGATTATTGTTCCATTTTCCATAAAGATTATTTCATCTGCCACAGCGGCGGCAAAATTTATTTGATGAGTTGCCATTAACATTGTCATTCCGCTTTCAACGAGATTTCTGATAACGTTCAGCACTTCGCCTACCAGCTCAGGATCCAACGCTGATGTAGGCTCATCCAAAAGCATAACCTTGGGATCCATTGCCAGGGCTCTTGCAATGGAAACTCTCTGTTTCTGTCCTCCAGAAAGCTGAGCCGGATATTTATTGGCGTGTTCTTCAAGTCCTACACGCTTCAATTCCTGCATTGCTCTTTCGTTTGCTTCAGAACGTTTTATCTTTTTTACTCGAATGAGTCCTATGGAAACGTTCTCAAGTGCTGTTAAATGGTCGAACAAATTGAAATCTTGAAATATCATTCCAACCTGTTGCCTATACGTATAAAGTTCTTTTTTCTTTCGACTATTTATGCAACGTCCATCTAGATAGACTTTGCCAGTGTCAGGCATAACTAAAAAGTTTATGCACTGAAGAAGTGTGCTTTTGCCGGCACCAGAAGGACCGATAAGCACCTTCGTTTCGCCTTTCTTAATTTCAAGGCTAATTGAACGCAATATTTCTTTGGAGCCGTATTTTTTGGATATGTTTTCGATTTTTAATATTGGATCCCTATTTGTCATGGTGAAATCCAGTTACCTTGTTGCATAGCCAGGTATTCTAACCTTCTCTTCAAGTATTCTAAGTGCTTTGGTGCCTGCGAAAGTTAAAATTAAATAGAGCAAGCCGGCGGTTGCGTACAGGATTAGATGTTCATAAGTTCGGGTGGCAACAAAATGGGTTCGTGCCATGATTTCCGGTACGCCCAGGGCATAGGTTACAGCAGAATCCTTCAAAATGATAGAATATTCGTTTGACCAACCTGGTATGGAAAGCCTGAGCGCCTGAGGCAGAATTATGTTACATATTGCTGAAAAGTCGCTCATACCCAGAGCTCGTGCAGCCTTCAGTTGGCCTTCCGGCAGGGACAAAATTGCTCCTCTAAATATCTGAGACTGATATGCTGAGCTTATGAGCCCAAGTACTATTGAGGCTACGGTGAAGGCTGGTAGGTTAAGTCCTAGCAAGGGAAGGAAACCAAAGTAAAAGAGAAAAAGCAAAACCAAAAGAGGTATGCCCCTGAAGAACCATACATATACAGCTATAATCTTCCTGAGGAAGGGTTTACCGTAAACCTGTCCAATAGCTATTGGCACTCCCAGAATAAGCCCCAAAAACATGGCCCCAAAAACTACACCAATTGTTACAATGGAGCCCTCAACCAAATATGGCAGTGCTTGATATACGACCGAAATCTTCGCTCTCCCTTTTCCAAAAATCTTTCCAGTATAAAAGGGGCCTTTTCAACGGGCCCCTTTATTACTTTGTCATAAACAAATTAGTCTAAAGATTTTTAGGGTTTATATTTCTTTACAAGTTCCTGCCATTTAGGGGACTTCATGAGTTTTTTCAAGCCCTCGTTCAAAATGTTTAAAAGCTCTTTGTCGTCTTTGCGTACTGCATAAGCAAACTTTTCGCTTGGCATTCCAAAAGTTCCAAGGATCTTCACGGGTTTTTTCCTGACAGCATCTTTTGCCGGTGCATCATCCATAGCAGCGGCATCAATTCTTCCTATCACAAGATCTTCAATTGCCAGGGGAGCAGAATCATAATACACAAGCTTGAATTTTTTACCTTGTTTTTTTATGAGATTTTCCTCTATCCATTTTGCTTCGCTAGTTCCCCTTTGAACCCCTACTTTCTTGCCCTCTGAAAAGGCATCTTCTACCGTCAAATTGCTGTCTTTTCTAACGACCAAAACCTGTTGGATTTCCCAGTAGGGTATGGTGAAGGCAACCTGTTTTGCCCGTTCTTCGGTTATGCTCAACCCAGATGCTATCATATCAATCTTGCCAGATTTCAAACTGGGAATAATACTGTCCCAGTCCATTGGTTTGTGTTTGACTTTAAAACCCATCTCTTTTGCAATCCAATTCACTGCTTCAATGTCAAAGCCGCTCGCTTCACCCTTTTCGTTCACGAAAGTAAAGGGCGGAAAATTGGGGTCAATTCCATTGATTACTACTTGTTCTCCAGCATAAATTGGAGAATTGAAGATTAGGGCTACCAGCACCAACAAAACCAAGGCTGTCAATTTCCTGACCATTTTTTCCTCCTTTTTGTGAATAAGTTTTGGGTTAAAACCAGGAAAGTGATACCAGAACTTATGGAAGTCGGCAAGCTTGTGTAGGTATGCTAATTACCAGTAAATTAGGAACTTTCCTGTGCCCTTTATTTGCTTTGGAAAACATAAGTGTTGACAGCAGAGGAATGGGGACTCAAAAAGAGATACCGGAGTAAACTAGGTGGTGGGAGGGTTTTTTTAGCTGACTAACGTTTTTTATGAATTTACTATGTGCTTGGGAAAATCTAGCCATAAACTGGTTTTATTTTTACTTGTAGTCTTTTTGAATGGTTGTATTGATCTTGGTCCAAAATACAAACAGCCCTTCCTTCCTTTCAAAATACCGGAGAAATACGAGGCCGCAGCCTATAGACAATGTATTTTCCCAAAGCAATATAAATGGTGGCGTGTTTTTAATGACGAGGAAATCAACAAGATCGTCAAATTGGTGATTGATAACAACCTGGATTTGCGGAAATCCTATTACAGAATAAGAGAGCAATTAGCTCTAGCACTCAAAGCTCACGGAGAAAGATTCCCCACAATTAACGGTAGCTTTCAGGTTCTTAAAAGGAGAATACCCTATGGGACGTCTGAAATTGGGGGTCTAGGGCCTTTTTTACCAGAAGCTGCCATAATAACCTCCTATGATCTTGGAGTTGCGGCGTCTTTTGAGCTGGATTTGTGGAAGAGATTGGAAAAAGAGGAGGAGGCCTCTAAAGCAGCCGTTTTTCAATCTCTACAAAATTATCGTGCAGTTCTGCAGACCATCGTATCAGAAGCTATACTGAAATATCTCAAGATTTGGGCGTTGTCGAAAAGAATAGAATTGGTGAAGTCGCAAATCAGAAATTATGAAATTACAGAGAAACTGTTGAAGCGTCGTTATGAAAACGGCTTAGTCCCTCTTTTGGAAGTGAAACAGGTTCAACAGGCTAAAATAGAGACAGAGGCGAGACTTCCGGAGCTTATCGATGAGTACGGGAAGGCTCAATATGAACTTTCCGTGTTGTGTGGAGTCTATCCCACAGAAAAGCTTATTTCGCCTCCCGGAGAAATCATAAAACCTGAACCGATTCCCTCGGGTATTCCATCAGACCTTTTGAGACAGCGTCCTGATATTCTGGCAGCGGAAGCAAATCTTAAGAGGTTGAATGCCGAAGTGGGCATTGCTCTTGCCAACCGGTTTCCACGAATCAGCCTCACCGGAAATCTGGGCTACTCCAGTAGCGAACTAACCAACCTTACACAACCTGCTAACCAGCTGTGGGGTATATCTCTTGGCATTGTACAGCCTCTTTTTAATGCGGGAAGGCTTAAGGCTTTGCAGAGAGCTGCTGAGGCAAGATATGCTCAGGCAATTGCTCAATACGCAAAAACAGTTCTTACAGCCTTTCAGGAGGTAGAATCGGCCCTTCGTACCAGGAAATATCTTATGAAACAAAAAGAAAAAGTCACTGCATTAATACGGACATCGGAAAAAACCTTGCGCATTGCACTATGGCGATACCAGGCAGGCCTGATTGATTATTTTCAGGTGCTGGATGCCCAGAGACGTTTGTTTGTAGCGAAGGAAAAGGATATTCTGCTAGATCTGGCAATTCTTAGTAATAGAGTTGCTTTTCACAGGGCTCTTGGTGGTCTCTGGATTACGGAGGGAAAAACCAGGTGAGAAAGATGAGGCAGAAGGTCTTTCAGATAATACTGGCAGCTTTAATCCTGGTGGTAGCTTTTTTTGCGGTTAAATTTTTGTCAAACCTTAAAAAACCTATAAGACACAAAGAAGCAGAAAGAGTAGTTCCTATAGTTAAGGTTTTCAAGGTTAGTAGTAAGCGCCATGTTTTGACAATCTGGGAATATGCGACGGTACAGCCGGTAAAAAAGATTGATCTTGTAGCTCAAGTCAGCGGGAAAATTGTACACATAAATAAAAAGTTTGTCGTTGGTGGTCGTTTTTCCAGGGGGGAAGAAATCATAAAAGTCGATCCTACTGACTACAAGCTGGCTCTTAAACTTGCTGAGTCCAATGTAAAACAAGCGGAAAACTTGCTTGAGAAGGAACTTGCTGAATCGGAGGTATCAAAACGAGAATGGATCGAATCGGAAGGCACAACAAAGATTCCTCGCCTTGTTGCCAGAAGACCTCAGGTGGAAGCTGCAAGAGCTAAACTTGAGGCGGCAAAGGCTCAGCTTGAAAAGGCAAAGCTCGACCTAGAACGGACATCAGTTAAAGCTCCATTTGATTGCATTGTTTCTTCAAAACTAGCTGATTTAGGACAATATGTAACCCCGGCAAGGATTCTGGGTACCCTTTTCTATTCTGGCGAAGTGGAAATGGAGGTTTTGCTGAAAGAAGAAGATGTTCAATGGATCAATGTTCCGGGATTGAATGTTGTTAAGGCGAGCGAAGGTAGCGAAGCCATTGTTTTGTTTCGAGTAGGGGGCGAAGAATATCGAAGGAAGGGAAGGGTTGTTAGATGGAATAATTTTCTCGATGAAGTTACCAGGCTTTTTCCGGTGGTGGTGGAGGTGGAAAGTCCTTATGAAAAGCAGCCTCCTTTGGCGGTTGGCACTTTTGTGCATGTTGGGATCAAAGGAAGACCAGACGCTAAAGCTTTTGTGATTCCTACCTCGGCTTTACGTAATGATCGAAAGGGAAACACGATTGTCTGGATTGTTGATAAAGATTCTACCCTACGGTTTAGAGCCGTTAAGGTTGCTTATCAGTGGAGGGATAGGGCTTACATAATATCGGGTCTTAAAGGCGGTGAGCTTTTAATAACCTCGCCGTTAAATTTAGTTTCAAATGGCATGAAGGTGAAGCCGGTATATAACAACGAGGATAGCGATAAATGAAGAGTATCGTCCAGTGGTTTGTAGAAAACCATGTGGCTTCGATAATGCTAAAGGTATTTGTGATTGTTGCCGGGCTCTTGCAGCTGTATTTTATGAAAGTAGAAGTGTTCCCTGACGCTTCCCTCGGTAGAATTTCTATATCTGTAGCCTATCCTAACGCCTCTCCTCAGGAAGTTGAGGAAGCCATAGTAAACAAAATAGAAGAAC
>JALXAE010000205.1 GCA_026992355.1 Syntrophobacterales bacterium
TTGAGGCGGGCCCATGGAATCTCCTCCAGCTTCTCTCGCGGGTAATACTGGGTTTCCTCCAGATACCTCCAATATTGCAACCTGGGACTTCTCGATTTGGACATAAATAGAGGTACAAAGAGGTTTCTTCGTATAACGGGAAGTATCATTGCTAGCTTCTAAGAAGTGAAAGATAATAATTTTCCAAAGCATGGATTGTTTTTTCCCATGAAAAGTTTTCCTTGATCTTTTTTCTACCCTCCTCTCCAAGCCTTTTTCTTAATCTGGGATCGGTTATCAACTGTTCAAGAGCATCAGCAAGAGCTACATAATCTCCAGGTGGTATAAGAATGCCATTTGTTTTGTCAACAAGTTCCGTGTTCCCCCCAATTGCTGTGGCAATTACGGGTAAACCGCATGCCATGTACTCCATAATAGCGTTCGAAAGCCCCTCCTTGTCAGAGCAAAGGACACCTATGTCAGCAAAATGCAAATAATCATAAACATTTTCTACCGTACCCTCAAAATGAACATAGTGTTCCAGACCAAGATCCTTGACCATTTTCCTCAAGCGCTGTCGCTGTGGACCATCTCCAAGCAGTATAACCTTAAATTTCTTGCCAATGCCTCGCGAAAGAAGATCAGCGACGGCTTTGATGAGAATGTCATGCCTTTTTACTGGCGTCAGACTTGCAACCACGCATATCCAAACGTCGGCGTGGTTCTTTTCATAAAATTCTATAGAACCATCACTTTGATCAGGCAAAGAGATTCCATTGGGGATAACTTTTATTTTGGTAAGATTGGTTTTTTCTCGTTCTGAAATAAACAGTTGAATTTCTGTACTGTTTACAACTATTCCCGAGAAAAAATGATTGGTAAATGGCCTTAAAAAATTATAGATGGAATGATACCAAGGTTGATTTTTCTCTCCCAATCCAATGTCACGTCTGCTTGCGAGTAGCACCACCGGCTTTTTGGAAAAAAATTTTCCGAGCAGCCCGACAAACATAGAATCTTCGAAAAATGTTTGGACAATGTCTACGTGTTCTTTCCTAATGATCCTTATAAGGCGACTGACGACAATAGGGAAACTAGGCTTAATGAAACCGCTATACCCAAGCACGAAGTGCTCACAAGGTAGCCTATCCTTACGCATCCACCCTGACGCCCAAAGACAAATTATTAAAGGTTTGAACCGCTTCCTATCCAGGCGCCGAATGGTTTCTAATAGTTGCTTTTGTGTTCCGGCGGTATCGCATGCGATCGTATCAATCAAAAAGCCAATTACTATTCTTTTCTTATCGATATCTTTTATTGGTCCTTTCATTCCCGATGCTTAGCACCTCTCGGTACAGTCTTGCGTATTCCAGTGAGATATTTTCTAAAGAAAAATACCTGCACACATGCTTTCGCCCATTCTCACCTAAAATTTTTGCTAGATTGGGATCGTCAAGAAGTTTTATGATTTTTTTGGAAAGGTCTTTTTTATCTTGAACGATGAAGCCGTTGTAGCCGTTAACAACAGTTTCTTCAGCCACGCCACCCATATATGTTACCACTACGGGAACAGAGCAGGCCATGGCTTCGATGATGACATTTCCAAATCCTTCGCTTCGCGAAGGTAGTACAAATACGTCTGAGCATTGATAGTAATCCCTGGTTCTATCTGACACCCCTGTGAATAGAACATTGAGGTTATTTAATCTAGCTTCGTTCCGAATCTTGTCCACATATTCATTTAAACTTCTCTTGTTTTTATCCTTGTCATCAAAAGTAGATTGCCCTACCAGGACTAGCCAAGCATCAGGATGCTTGTATTGAACCTCTTTCCAGGCTTCCACAAGCAAATCAGCACCTTTTCTTTTAACCACTGCCCCTACAAACAATACAAGTTTGCTGCAGTGGGAAAGGCCCAATTTGGCCTTAAGTAGCTCCTTTTCATCTAGGTTTAGTAATGGTGTGAACTGGTTAATATCGACGCCTTGTGGAATATAGTGCAATTTCTTCGTAGGGAGCTTTGCGGCTTTGTAGCTTTCAGCGATCGCCTTTGATATACATATGAATGCATCACCCAAAGTCAATATCTTATATCTGAGTCTCATAAATTTATATACAGACAAAAGAGTTAAAGGGTCGTCTGCGCCTAGGAGCACCATCTGGGTAACTATTCTTTTCCTAGATATTTTGGCAAATAATGTGAATAGACCGTAGATGTCCAAATGACCGTTAATGTGAATTATATCATACCGATTCCTGTACTTATACAAGGATTTAAGTATCCTCAGTGACAATTGGAAATCTGATAAACCCTCACTTTGCGAAAAAGAAAATCGATTCACTCTTATACCATCGATAACTTCTTTTTCTGGCAATTCACCAAAATCTGCCGCCAAAATCTCTGAATGTACGCCTGCTTTTTCTAGCTTTCCAATCAGAGATTTGAGGTACACAGCATGGCCACTGAAGAGCGGAAAGTACTCTATCATGAGCATCAAAACTCTGGGGATTCTTCGTTTTTTCATCTTGTGATCGCTTTCTATAATTCGACCTTCGGGAAAGTTTCTCTAATGATTCCTATTAGAATATCCATTCGCTTTTGCCAAGAGTGTTCGAGCGCGATCGCCTTCCTTACACGACTTTTTTCCCTAGAATTTTCTTTCAATGCCTTGTCCAGAAGAGTAAGAAAATCATACTTGTTGTCTGCAAGGTATATATATTTTTCAAACTTTTCAGTTCCACTGCACTTGGTAGAGACTATAGGACGCCCGCTAGCGAGATAATCATATATTTTAATCGGATCATTTCCCCGGGTGTGGGCAGAAAGCTTATTAGGCAGGATGCATACATCTAAGCTGGAGACGCAAAAGGGATAATCTGGATACGGAATAGGTGGTAGAATATAGACATTCGGCATCTTGGGAATGAGGTGCCCAAGAGGCCATTTCTCACTCTTGGGGCCGATAAACAGAAAATTGATTTTCGGTCTTTCCTTAATTATATGCTCAAGAAGCTCGAGATCAAGTCGCAAGCTATTGAGCCAACCCATGTATCCTACTTTTTTCCCTTTTAGCTTATTAACATAGCTTAAGGAACCCGTCTCTCGTTTTACGGTACCGAAGGTAAAAAAATTTGTGGCGTTGGGAAGGGTGTATGTTCGCTCATTGAACCTCAAAGCCTTCCTTCGAAGATTTTGGTTAACAGTCAGGACCAGATCAGCCATTTCACAGTAGAGTTTGCACGTCTCCCAACAAATTTTTCTTTCCAAAGGATTCTTAGAAAATTCGACAAAGTCATCCGACCAATCGAATATGGTGAACTTTGCAGTTTTTGCAACTCTCCATACCATTGCCTTGTCGGCTTGGGGATTATTCAGAATTAATATATAGGGACTTTTAATGAAGCTTTTCAAAATTTTATATTTAGCTTGTTGGAAAAATTTATGGACTGGTTTAAGTCTAAACTCAAAGGGAAAATAAAAGGGAGTATAAACTTTAATCTTAGGTGAAACCTTTCTTGGAAATACAAATTTCCAATAATTTCTCTGAACAGAGGACAAGGCAAAACGTGGATCACGGGCAAGATCCAAAAGCCAAACCTCAGAATTCAAAAATAAGACATTTCCAATATTATTACTTTTAGATAATAAATAGACGATTGTTTGATTTCTCTTCCAGTAATTGCTCCAGGGATTGAAGCCGAAGTTTATCAAGTTATACTTTTGTCGCTTCTCCAGCATACTCATATTGAAAAATTCAGGTTCATTATTTGACAGAAGACATCAGGGTAAAAGGATTTTTAACAGTTTGTAAACTAAAGGCTTTAGACATGAACGACCTTGGAATAATACCTAGGAGCACTAGCCCCGGGATAAATAACAATCCGAGCAAGAACTTAATCCCCCCTTCAACCACAAGAGGGAAATTTCCTAGTACATATTCTACCAATTTCCCGTGTCTTATGGCATCCAGATGAAGAGCATCCAATGTGTCGCGGATGACCGGCGCGATAGTCTGATTAAGCCAGGCTCCAATACCTAACATAGAAACAGACGCTTGATTGACAATGACGAACAGCACACACGCAAGGCTCGTAACTTTTATGATATTAGCCCATTCGAACGGGATGAAGTAGTATTTTTGTCCCCAAATATAGCCTAAAATGCATTGAGACAGGGATGTTATACAGGATACGAGAACCGCCCCCAAAATTCCAAACGGCTTGATAAGAATAAAACTGCCCACCACGTTAACTGCGGTGGTAATGAATTGTATAAGGGAAATAAGATGAGTTTTTTTAACGTATAATAGACCAAAAAAAAAGTGGTAATAGGAGGCAAGAAGTATGCGAGATGCCACTGCTAAGACCACAATGGAAGTTCCTACCCAAAACTCATCAGGTGTCAGGATTTTTAATGCTATTGGAACTTCTAAGGACAACATAAGGCCCATGAGGCATAAGATGGACAGGTAAAGCGTGAAGACCCTAGCCATGGTGTTTGCCCCACCATTTTCGTCACAAATTTCGAACCTTTTTACTGACCAAATCTTGTGAAAAGGTTCCATAACGAGAATCCCTATGAGTGAAGCAAACTTAAATAACATTTCAAACGTGCCCAGTTCAGCTAGGCCCATATATCCCCTTAATATGACTCTATTAGCATTATTCTTTATAAACATTGCAACATAACCAGGAAGTAGAGGAATGCTGAACTTAAGGATGTCTCTTGCATCAGACTTCCTAAAATTAAAACCAACTTTTAAGAACGCATATAAGTGATTAAAAAGGCTGAAAATAAGTGCGCAAAC
>JALXAE010000206.1 GCA_026992355.1 Syntrophobacterales bacterium
GGATGAGGAGATTGAAAATATCATAGAATTCATAGAAGATAATTATGATTTTTTGATCTATTTTGGTGAAGAGGTGAATCCTATTTATCGACGAATACACTCTCCAAATGGTTGCAGTATAAGAAGACAACTCAAACCACGATCTCAAAAACGGCTTGCCTTGCTGCTGGAGTCCTATAACTCGGTTGATTGCTTTGATGATACACCACAATAAAAATTCTACTCGGTGAGCTGTGTAATATATATCTGGAGATTTCACTGCCACGGCAATATTTTCAGAGATGATAAACGGTAATTGCTTTTAATTGGTCACCGGTTACTCCTGATGCGGTTACGCGGCAGGCAACTGGTTGTCATTAAATATCAAATAGAGTGTTTAATTTTTATTATGGAAAAAACGAGAGAAATAATAGCAAAATGCAGAGCCGAGAAAAGCAAGTACCTATCGCTTGAAATAAATAGTACAGAATCAATACCATCTGACTTGTACGAATTGACATGGCTTGAAGGTTTATATTTGGATCTACTCCAATCACAGATATCCCTTTTCCCGGAAGGGATCAGTAAACTCACCAAGCTGAAAGAGATACAAATTATTGGTGGAGATTTTGGCAGTCTACCGGAAAGTTTTTGTGACCTGACATCTCTGAAAAGGATAGAAATAGAATGTTCGATACTCTTTAAATTACCCGAAAACATCGGTAATTTAAAGAACCTTACTCATATGTCATGTTCTGGTACTAACATTGAGGAGATACCAGAAAGCATAGGTAAACTACAGAGCCTCAAGATGCTGAATTGTATGAACTGTCGACTTATTTCATTACCCGCTTCCATGGGGAATCTCTCGAGTCTTGAAGAGATTGTGCTGACGAATAATCTTCTGACTGTAATTCCTGAAGAATTTAGTAATTTGAAACAATTGAAAGAACTCTATCTTAGCGGGAATAAACTCAGTGAAGTTCCAGTATGCATAAAAAAGCTAAAATCATTAAATTTAGCAATACTGTCCAACAATAAAATAACCAAAATTCCAAGTTGGCTTGACAAAATTGACAAAAAAATTTGTTCTTTATCAGAGGAGGACATTAATCCACGCCCCATGGCGGGCATGGAGAAACCACATTACCGTGAAGGACTTAAACTTTACAAAAAACTTTTTGATATTTTTCCGGTCCTTAATGAAGAGCAGGAAAAACACCCGGATTTGGAGCAAAAAGCTCTACATATCTACGATATGGCTGTTCTCAATCAAAAAAACTTCTCAAGTAAGCAACATAGGATTGTAGAAGAATTTTTAAACTATTATTTCATGCCGCAGAATGAAGAAATTTCCCATGTCGTAGAAAAACATTCCATTCTTAACAGAAGGCTCTCAAAAAAGGAAGGAGCTACCCTCTTACAAAAATTGCTCTGTGAAAAACCCATTAATATTACGGCAGATGAAAAAGAAACCATTGTGTCTTTTTGGGAACAATTAGGTTACGAAGGTTACGGATACTGGAAGCATGTCGATCAAAAGCTTCTAAATGAATATTTTAGCAATTATCGCGCCAATGAGGTTGCACGATTTTCCTATTGGAACCCCTTTAATCCTGCAATATTATGTTTCGATCTTGCCGGAACTTTCGGCTTTCGCCGCCATATCACCAGGTGTCCTGTTTGTGCTTCAGATATTACAGTCATAGAAAGGACTATCCCCACTTCTTCCGGTATAGAATTTATCAAGTATAGTTCTATACCAAATGTAGAAACCAAGTTGCATCTTTGCCCTTTGTGTAGGTGGTGGGCTGTCTCTGAATTAATCGAAGAGTGTGAGGCCTGTGGCGCGGGTGAAGCTGTCTTCACTTGTGGACTAAGAACAGGTGAAACAAATTCTCAAGAAAATATATACCGGAATATCCAGGAGATGTACAAAGAAACCTCTCATCCATGGAGTCCTGTTTTTCTTGAACAACAGTATTGGGAAAAAGCAGAAATTATGACTTGGGATGAAGCTGTATGGCTGTTGGGTGAGGATGAAGTAAGGAAGAGCGCTTCGCAGCCGTGCTGACGTCATGGACATATTTTCTTCCCCAGCAACATCTTGACAGGAGTTCTGAAGTTGGTTCATCCGACAAGTGCGTTTTAACCCTGTTTTTTCTCTCCCTGTTCTGTCAGGAAACTGATCATCCTTGATATGTCGTTATCTGCAATTTTCCCATCAGTAAGCGGGGTCAGCTCAAGAGAAAGTAAGGTGTTTTCAGCACAATCGACCACTTGAAGAAAGTAAGAAACGCCGCAGCAGGATTGTCTTTCAATGAAGACGTTTGTGATTAAATGAAAGGAAAAAGTCTTTAAAAACCTCCCATTTTCCCAGACCTGAATAGTCCCGTTCTCAGTATTTTTCTTCAATGTGATACTTGCAGGTCCCCTGATGACTGCAATCCAGATAGATACATAGTAGAGGGCAATCACCAGCAGGAAAAGTCCTGTACATATAAATAGCCAACCTGCAAAAGAGGGTATTGGGGGATGAATAAGGTCTGGTTTTGCCACGCTGTCCATGATGCTGTTTCCCTGCAAGGGAGCAATACCCATCCAAAAGGACAGTGCCGCAGCAAAAAAGATCATCAGCCCATATCCTGTACAGATGAAGAGGTTGTGTCTCTTTATGTTTTGCCTTGTGAGAACAAGCTCAGTACAATGAGCCATATGGGTCTGCTGTCGCCAAAGATTTCAATTCCTTTTTTCCCGGCACCTTCCCAGGCAACCTAACATAAATGCGGTCGAGGTAATTCCGTCCGGGTTCTGGAACCATCATCTTTTGCCCCAAGCTCAGGATGGTCAAATTTAGTAGGGTAGCACAGGAGGTATATGCGGATATCCAATAGATAGGGGATTCTCATAATCATTTAAACTAACCCTGAACTCTCCATAAGCCCTATAGGCAGCAATTCCGTTCCTCGCTGCTTTTTCCATTTGCTCGGTACGTATTCGCACCTTAATAATGTGGCCTTCGGAGTCGGAGACAGTGACATGAATTGCCTGGTAGAGGTTAGTCGTTGGCGCTGAAATATAATCAGCAATCGTTCCAGGTAGCGGCGACCAATTACTAAGTAAAACCTTGAGCGTTTGGAAGCAAGAACGCCCACTGTCCACAATAATCACAAAGATGACCTGTTCCTCCAACCGTTCGTAATCAACAAAGTTATTAATATCTTCCAAGTAAATACTGTACAAATCCAGAGGCTCATCAATGATACGTAAAGGCGTGATACGGTCTTCCTGCAATTTCTTCTGAAAGTCAGCTATTACTTTAGCAACATATTGTTTTTTTTGCGGAAGAATACTCTTAACTCGCTGGGAAAGAGCAAGATATTCATCCGGGTGTAATATTGGAAAGAAAAAATTCTCAAATTCATGTTTCATCCAATAAATGCCAAGCTGTGTAGCCAGCGGAGCATAGATATCTCTGGATTGCCTGGCGGTTTTTAGCCGGGTTTCTTTGCTCATCCTGGAAAAAGACCGGGTATTCTCCAGCCAGCCTGCAAGCATGACGAATTGAGCTCTAATATTATCGGCAGCGATCTGCAGCTGCTCACAGAGTTCCTCCGCCTTATGCGTAGGTTTGCTGCTATTGAGCACATCATCCATCCGGGTACAGCTGTTGATAATTTTCGCCACCGAAGAACCAAAATTTTCCTTCAGCTCTTCCATAGAGATCCTGTTATCTACGACACCATACAGCATCCCGGAGATAACCGTGTCCACGTCAAGGAACATTGAAGCAAGAGTGGATGCGACTCCGCAAATATGCTGTAAATAATGGTCTTCCTCCCGACATACTCGGCAGGTCATCAGCCAGGCCGAGTTCACGAGTTCAAGGTCAGACGGTGGTAAATATTTCTCAAGCAAGCCATTAAGTTCTTTTATATTTGACATATCCTATTCATTCAAGTTGTAGAGTTGTTGCTACTGACAGACAATATAAAAGCATTCCATGACCGACTTAATACCCCAGGATATCAACGACCCGGTAATAGCTCTTGTAGCCCGGCGGCAGCACGGGAGGTAACAGGTTCAGACTGGGCTTTTCCATGATGTACGCCGCATCCGGGCTCATTCCCAACGACTTCTGTCAGCGGCGGGTTGAAAATGTTTGAGTGATTTTCCTTCTTTGGCTAAGATCATTACGAGAAGAGTACGCTACCGTCCGTGTCAGCTCCCCCTTCGTTTTACGCTAAGGTTGAAATGCACCCCTGGGCAATAGGCGGGAGGTAAAACTCATTATGTTCTACCATCCCCAAAAAATATAATTATTTCTGCATTTTTCATGACAATCATATTCATCTCTCGTGCCGACACAAATAGCTGTGCAATATAGTTCGACATCCTACTACAGCCCATCATGCAGGCTTCTGAATTTTATAAAAATCACTGTCTGGTGTCTCACGTTATTCCCCTCAATCAACCTGCAAAAAAACGCATGTTAAAATTGCCAAAAGTTAAAATTATTTTCACATCTTTTTCCTAATTCGTAAGCATTGCTTGCTCCTGTATATATGGCTTGACAATAATAATGGCGAAGTACATACTCGTTGAGTGCCCCACCATCGCAATCTATCTCAAGAGTGTGACATTTATCAACACATGTATCTCTGTCTGATTCTCTAAGGGAAAAAGGCCCGACAGTATATGCCTTATTAGAACGATTATTACAATGGTCTTCACAGCTTGCAGTCAATTGTCTACAAGAAGTAAAACGGCCTATTGTG
>JALXAE010000207.1 GCA_026992355.1 Syntrophobacterales bacterium
GACAGAGCGTCCGCTATCCAAATTATGTTTAATGAACCCAGACATCTAAGAGGTATAACCCTTACCCATGGATTATATTTCATGCCTCTTACGCCTGCCATATCGAGAGCAGGGTAAGCATCATTTTCGCAGGCAAACACCAATATTCTGGGTTTTTCTTCATATTCATCGGGAACATTCATCGCTTTTATCATTTCGCCAATCATACCAACCGAATAATTTTTGAAGGATATGATTCTCTCTGGACATGCCCCCATACAAACACCACAGCGCCTACAACGAGTGGGCTGTGGCAAGGGGTTGGCCTTTTCATCTTCATTGATTGCACCGAAGGGGCATTCAACCGTACATCTCTTGCACTGAGTACACCTCTGCATAAAAAATTCCGGAAAAGATAGATCACCTGCTCTTGGATGAACAGCCGCCCCTTTATGTACTAGCTCAATACACTGAATGGCCTTCATTGCTGCTCCCGTGCCATCATCAATAGCAGTAGTCACACCCATAGGGCGACGTACACATCCGGCAGGATAAATTCCTGTCCTTCTGCTCTCGTAGGGAAAGCATATAAAATGAGAGTCCGGAAAACCATAAACGAGAATTGGTACTTCGGGTCCCTGGCGATAATCGAGATTCAGAATGTCGGATTTCAAGATAATATCTGTCGGTGCAGGCTCTTCCTCTTCCTGCTCTTCGTCTTCGGGCTTTGCTGAAACATCTTCTCCAAAAGCGGTAACGGGAACCATGCCGGTTGCAAGCACAACAAGATCTAAATCATCTACAACCACTTCCTCGCCAACCAGTTCCTCTAAACCACTAACGGAGAGACCCACAGTACCCGAAGATACAACAGGATCCTGACACCTCAAGAAAATCACTCCAGCTTCCTGAGCTTTCCTGTAAAGATCTTCGGCCTGACCGGGAGTTCGCATTTCTTTGAAAAATATGTAAACGTTGGCATCAGGATTCTGTGTTTTTATCTGAATAGCCTGCTTAAGCGAAGAAATACAACAGACAGTTGAACAATAAGGAAGGTGATTAGGATCTCTGGAGCCAGCACACAAAATAAAGGCTACATTTTCAACCTCACCACTACCGTCTGGCTTTTTAAAGTTCCCAGCAGAAAGCATCTCTTCAAGCTCGACACCTGTTACAACATTTTTGTATTTGCCGTATCCCAGCTTTTCATCCAGTTTTGCAGGATCATAAGGCACCCAGCCAGCAGCCAGAACTATCGCACCAAATCTATGCTCAATTGTCGAACCATTTTGTGCAATAGTTACATCAAAAAGCCCCGGTCCCCCTACCGTTTTTTCTACCCTGGCATCTGTATAAACCGTGATATTCTCGTGCCCTTGAACCTTTTCAACAAGTTCACCAAGAATATCTGTCTTGAGGGATTTGTAGGGCAACACAGCTACTTCTTTGACTTTTCTAACAAAACCGCCTAGCTCCTTTTCTTTCTCGACCAAAGTAACCTTATATCCGGCATCAGCCGCGGCACTTGCTGCTGCAAGCCCAGCAGCTCCACCTCCAACTACCAAAACATCCTTTGACATTTCTTCTTCAGGTTTATAGGGCTCAGGAAGCTCCATCTGCTGGACCTTTGTAAGGCCCATTCTGAGATAGTCTTCTGCCATCATCTGGGTGTCTTCCTCACCAGGCGGCTGGCACCAAACAACCTGTTCACGGATGTTCACCCTATCTACAATACATCCGTCAAAATTGAACACATCATACATTACTCTGGGTGAGCAGGCTGCTATTACAATTGTATTTACACCATCAGATTCGATATCCTTTTTGATTTCTGCCACTCCTTCCCTACTGCACAGAAAGGAGTGATTTTTACAGACTGGAACGCTATATTCATCAGTAGCCACATTTGCCAGCTGCTCAACATCAAGGGCATCGCCAATGCCACACCCTGTACAAATATATACACCTATTTTCTTTTCCATGAGATTACCTCCTTACAATCGACTGAATGGCCTTTATAGCGGCGGCCGTTCCATCTTGAACAACCTCTGCAACATTGGTGGGCATTCTGACGCAACCGGCTGCATATATTCCCGGCTGAACGTCAATGCCGGGCAGGAACTGATAATCATCGTAGGCTACCGGGATGGGCAGAGGCTGGCTTGCGGTTGAAGGCTCCATTCCAGTGGCTAGAACAACCAAATCCACAGGAATCTCGTTAAGTTCTTCCGTCATAGTGTTTTCCACTCGAAGCACCAGTTTGTCAGAGTCATCAGCCTTTTCTATTTTTGCAACTTTGCCCTTATAGAATATTATGTTTTCATTTTCTTTAACTTTATTATAAAAGTCCTCATATCTATCTTTTGCTCTGATATCTATGAAAAATATGTATATCTTTGCATCTGGAATCTGTTCCAGAACGTATGTGGCTTGTTTCATCGAGGCTAAACAGCATATTCCTGAACAATAGGGCAAGTGATTTTCATCACGAGAACCGGCACATTGAATAAAAGCAATAGTTTTTGGAATTTCCCCATTTGACGGTCTTACAATTTTGCCCTGAGTGGGTCCATTCCAAGCAGCCATACGTTCCATCATTACATTTGTAATAACATCGGGATAAGTTCCAAAACCATAAGTATCAAGCTTGCTAGCATCATAGGGATTCCATCCCGTAGCCCAAACGATAGCTCCTACCTTTAATTCGACCTTCTGAGGTTGCATATCCAACTCGATAGCATCATAAGGACATGCTTCTTTAACCTTTTGGGCTTCAGGGCTCTGAACCAAGGCAGGGTCCAGAACATACCTCATGGGATAGGCCATATCGTGAGGTAAGTAAGCTGCTTTAATCTTATCCATACCGTAATTAAAAGGGTTATCAATTTCAATCGTTGTTGCTTCGGCGCACTTACCGCAGCATGTACACTTTTCATTTACATAACGGGGGGTTACAACAACTGATACATCAAAATCACCTTCTTGACCCGTTATAGATTCAACTTCCGCTAGGGTTAACACCTTAATCTTAGGATTTTGCTTTATGCGGCGAAAGTTAATTTCTAGGCCGCAATAGGGTGGACAGAGCTTAGGAAAATACTGGTTTAACTGCGCAACTCGCCCACCAAGGTAAGGGTTTCGCTCAACAAGGTACACTTCGTACCCCGCTTCGGCGGCTTCAATAGCGGCAGTCATCCCGCTCATACCACCGCCAACAACGAGAATACTTTGACTAGTCGGACCACCCATCATCTTCCTCCCGTGGAATTGTTATGAAAGCATAGCAAAGATGAGCCTTTTAGAGCTTTTTTACCGGGAATTTAGCTTAATATGTGCCAAATTCTAAACACTTAGCCGGAAAAGGCACATAACCCGAGCCACATGTGCTTATATACACAAAGATATTTTACAGCGCAAATAAAAAAACCATGATTTATGAGCTTGACATTATAAAGAAATAACGGATAGTAAGTAGTTCGTGAAAAAAAGTTCACCATGAAACCTTAGCATCTGGTTTCTTTGATGGTTAAAATCAAAAGACAGAGCATAAAGCATAATTTGAAATCAATGAATGGAGAGAATTATGGAAGAGCGAAAAGAAAAAAAGAAGTGGCTTGAAAACTTAATCAAATTTGTGCTTTCGTGTGCAGCTGTGTTCCCGATTTATGCCTTTTTATACCTGACTTTCCCAGCATCTTTATTTGCTTTCTACATTATTTCGGCCGTACTTGTGATGGTTTTTACCCCCTGGGATGATTTAAAAAAGAAATTTCTGTCTTAGGTTTAGTGTTTTTAAAAATGGTAATTTCAGCGGCGGTTTATATGCCGCCGCTTTTACCAAGAAAAATTCAGGTCGAGATCTATATTTTGATGCATTTTGATGCACATCAAAAAAGCCTTCAAGCGTTGACATCCCCTTTTTAGATGGATATAGTCCCTTGCGAATTGGTTGATAAATGGTAGCAACTTGCGGGATATAACAATTTTAACGGTGCGGGAGAACAATCATGGCAGGAAAAAACATTGTAGAAATTACTGACAAAAATTTTGAACAGGAAGTATTGCAATCCGATATTCCTGTGCTGGTCGATTTCTGGGCTGCATGGTGCGGACCTTGTAGGGCTATAGCTCCTATAATAGACGAAATAGCAAACGACTACGCTGGAAAAATTAAAGTTGGCAAATGCAATGTAGATGAAAATCCACAAACTCCATCAAAATTTGGTATTCGCGCAATACCTACTCTCATATTTTTCAAAAACGGTACTGTAGTTGAACAAATTACTGGAGCTGTAGCTAAGGCTCAAATTGCCTCTGTCATAGATAAAGTCCTTTCATAATAAGGATAGGTAAAAAATGAAGTTTAAAAGCGGAGGGGGAATATATTTTGTATGATGTTGTAATAATTGGTTCAGGGCCAGCGGGTTGCGCTGCAGGAATTTATGCTTCTCGAGCGAAATTAAGAACTCTTATCATTGAAAAATTCGCTCCAGGAGGGAAGTTACTAAACTACGAAAAGGTGGAAAACTATCCCGGTTTTCCTGAACCAATAGATGCCTTTGAACTGGCACAGCGGTTTAATGAGCACGTGGATAAGCTCGGGGTAGAAAGGTCAGTTGATGAAGTTATTAAGCTAGAAGTTGCTGGTCCAACAAAATTAGTGAAAACAGCATCCACTGAAATCAAAACAAAAGCTATAATCATTGCTTCAGGAGCCATGCCTAAAGCCTTAGGGG
>JALXAE010000208.1 GCA_026992355.1 Syntrophobacterales bacterium
GGGTATAGGGATGGTAGACAGATGAGGGGCCTATTTTCACGGCATAAGCCCATTAAACCGGTACTATTTTCTAACCGACGCCTTTCCAAAAATGTTTTTTACAATTTTTTAGGTCAGGCATTTCCTTTAGCTATAGGAATCCTATCAATTCCTTATATGGTAAAACAATTGGGCATAGAACAATTTGGAATCTTGACTTTGGTTTGGATGGTTATGGGATACTTTTCCCTCTTTGATTTGGGTTTGGGAAGGGCAACCACCAAATTTGTAGCAGAAGTTTGGGGTAAAGGCAGATTGGATAAGATTCCTTCCATTGTATGGACATCAATAACTCTCCAATTTATATTAGGAGTTATTGGAGGAGTGGGGTTAGCAGCCATGACACCGTGGCTTATTAATCAGGTTTTTAAAATTTCTTGTGAGGTATTGCCTTCTGCTCAATATGCTTTTTATTTATCTGCCTTATCTCTTCCAATAGTGTTAATCTCCGGTTCCTTAAGAGGAGTACTTGAAGCCCTTCAACGCTTTGATGTGGTCAATCTGATTAAGGGGATTACAAGTTCTTTTTCTTATCTTCTGCCAGTGGGTGTGCTATTGTTGGGCGGTGGATTAGTAAGTGTTGTAGTCCTATTAGTATTTATTCGATTTGTAGGTTTATTATGTTATGTTATAGCTGATATAAAATTGGTGCCTATATTGCGTCAAATCCACTGGGAAAGAAAATTATTAAGAATGTTGTTCTCTTTTGGAGGATGGATTACTATTTCCAGCATAATTGGGCCTTTGTTAGTATACACTGATCGCTTTTTAATTAGCACATTATACTCAGTCGCAATAGTCACTTATTATGTAGTACCATACGAGGCTGTAACTCGTCTATGGATTATTCCAGTAAGTCTCACTACCACTTTGTTCCCTGCTTTCAGTACACTCTGGGGTGGAGCAGAAAAACAAAAAGTTCAAGTTTTATTTGAAAAAGCAATAAGATATACTTTACTTAGTTTAGGCCCAATAGTACTGCTTATGATATTTTTCTCTAAGCCAATCTTGTTGCTATGGATGGGGGAAGCCTTTGCTGAAAAGAGTGCAGTTGTCATGATGTTTCTTTCTATAGGTGTCCTGCTCAATTCGATAGCAAGAGTGCCGTCTGCTTTTATTCAGGGTATTGGACAGCCGCATATTCAAGCCAAATTTCATTTGATGGAAATCCCTTTTTACATTGTGTTTGCTTGGCTCGGTACCAAATATTGGGGAATCGTGGGGGCGGCAATGGCCTGGAGTTTGAGGGTTTTTATAGATGCTATTCTATTATTTACTGCCTCTTTAAAAATAGGACGACTATCGCTTTCTTTTAAAGAATCCATCAAGGTGCTGGCAATACTTGTGGTCATGCTTTTAGGACTCTTATTCAGTCGCTTTGCCTCAATACTTTGGCCATCGTTGAGTTGGGCCCTACTGGGCCTAGGTACACTGGCTTCTCTAGCAGGATTTGTAGTGGGAACATGGCTATATGTGTTGGAACAGCATGAAAAAGACATTCTCATTCATACGGGAGTTGCTTTATGGAGACAAATAAATCAATAATAATTAACAACCAGGCGATTGCGGCCTATGAGGCACCTTTTTGCCCTTTATGTAAAAAAGAAGGCAAAATTTTGTATGAAAACATGAAAGATAGAACCACTGATGCACCCGGGTTATGGTCTATACGCAGTTGTCACATTTGTGACGTTGCTTGGCTTTCCCCTCGCCCAGTAGCAGAAGACATAGAGAAACTTTATCCAACAACATATTTTACTCACACGGTTGTTACTAAGCCAAACCCAAAGGGTGTCTTAAGCAAAATTAAATCTGTCAAAAAAAAAGTTAGAAATACTATATACAAGGTCCAGTACGGTTATGATTTTTTCGGCCAAAACTGGATAGGAATTTTGGCCGCCAAGTTTTCTCCCTTCGTTGAACGTGTAGGAAGGACCATTTTATACATTGAGAAGCAACCAGGGGGCCGTTTACTCGATATTGGATGTGGCAAAGGTGAATTCTTAGCTCAGATGAAAGATTTGGGCTGGGAGGTTATGGGGGTTGAGCCTGATGTGGAGGCTGCTAGCATAGCCCGGGAAAACTTTCAGATTCCAGTCCTAAGTGGCACGGTTCTCGAAAATGATATTCCAGATAATTCTTTTGACATTGTTACAATGCAGCACGTGATTGAACACTTGCATAATCCAACAGAGACCTTAAACAGAATCTTTCGTATCCTAAAACCTGGTGGAAAGCTTGTCGTGCTGACCCCGAATATAAAAAGTTTGGTACAAATTTTAATGAAAGAAAGTTGGCATCCTTGGGAGCCACCGCGACATCTGATACTTTTTTCGCCTAGTTCTATCAAGACGCTTGTTAATAAAATCGGATTTGATATTAAGGAAATAAAAACTTTGTCCGTTCACACCATGAGGACATGGATCGGTAGTGAATGGATTCGGCGCACGGGAGAACGGCCTCCAGATCCTACTTTTTTGGAAAACGCTGAATGGTGGATGAAGGCTAAGGGAAGGTTGTTTGGTTTGATTGAAACCATCTTGGTACATATTGTAAGGAAGGATTGCGGTGAAGAGCTTTTCCTTGTGGCTAGCAAGCCTAAAAAATAACCTGCAATGACAGTCATTCTTAACAAAATATGGGTCGTAACAGTTACCTACGGTAACCGTTTCTCTTTACTTTCAAGGGTAGTAAAACGAGTATTACAAATTGGGGTCGAAAAGATTGTGGTGGTGCTCAATGGTCCTGCTCCAAGTACTTGTGAAGGCCTGCAAAAGTTAAAACAGTGTTTTCCTCAACTAATCGACGAAATTTTTCTGGAACAAAACGAAGGCTCGGCAAAAGGCTTTGCCGAAGGTATTCGCTATGCTCATGCACGTGGAGCTGAATTTATTTGGCTTTTGGATGATGACAATCTTCCTCATCCAGAATGCTTACAGTCTTTAAAGTATGCATATGCCTACTTAGGAAATGAGCCAACCAATGTTTTAGCCGGCTTTCGTCCAACACGAAAAGAGCAACGCATGGCAGCATGTTATGGTTCTCAAGTGACTCTAGTTTACAACAGTTTTTTGGGATTTCATCATAAATACATTTTTAAGAAAGTGCGCAGAAGATTGCATAAAAGACCAGAAAATGATAGTTGCTACCCTGTTTATCCACTTATAGAGATTGGCTACGCTCCATATGGTGGACTTTTGTTTCATCGGTCTTGGATAGATAAGATAGGGCTTCCAAATGAAGCTCTATATCTATATGGGGATGACCATGAATTCACCCTGCGGCTCCGTAAGGCTGGAGCTCATATTTACCTTTGTGCCCAGGCAAGGATAGAGGATCTAGAACTTTCTTGGCACTTGAAAGAAGAATTGCCATGGCTTGCTCCTGATAGCGAACCTGAGCGACTTTATTATACTCTTCGTAATAGAGTATGGTTGGAAAAACATTTTGCTCTTAACTCTGTCCATAAATACAGGCTCAACGTGGCCTGTTATACGGCTTTTCAAATTATGATAGGTCTTCTAAAATTTCGCAATCTAACCAATCTGCAAAGGCGCTTGCGATTGCTCTTTCATGCTTTCCAAGATGGGTGGCATGGGAATTTGGGAGTGAAAAAATAATGCGTATTGTGCTAATTAATACACTCTATCCTCCAAATGTGGTTGGTGGTGCAGAGCGATCGGTGCAAATTCTTGCAGAATCTTTGGCCGATACAGGGCAGCAGGTTTCTATTATAACATTGGCCTTAGATGGAGTATATAAGGAAAGACAGTACCGTGGAGTATTTATTTATGAAATACCGCTCCACAATGTTTATATACCTTTTCGACAATCTCCCCCCTTTTTTTTAAAACCAGTGTGGCATAGTATTGACGTCTATAACCCATGGATGGCTTGGCAGGTAAGAAACATATTAAAAAAGATAAATCCCCACATTGTGCATACCCATAATATTGCTGGATTCTCAGCGGCAGTTTGGGCTACTAGCAAAAAACTTGGGTTACCGGTAGTACATACCATTCGTGATTATTACTTAATGTGCCCGCGAACTACTATGTTTAAAAAAGAGAAAAACTGTGACGAAATATGCACAATGTGTCGCTTTTTCTCAATGACAAAGCGCCAACTTACTAGGTATGTGGATGTGGTTACAGGCGTGAGCCGCTTTGCTATAAAACGCCATATAAATCATGCTTATTTTCACAATACCAAACAGTTCGTAATCTATAATGCAAATATTGGATCCATAGCAGCTTCTTCTTCCTTAAAAACAAAAAAAAGAAGTAATAAAGCAGGGCAGCCTGAACGCTCAATTTTTCGTTTTGGCTATCTCGGACAACTTAATAGATGCAAGGGAGTAGAGTTTCTTTTGCAATCGTTTCTATCTTTGCCTTCCGGGCAAGCAGAACTGTGGATTGCAGGAAAAGGAGAAACGGCCTACGAAGCATATCTCAAAGATATAGGTAAAAGTAATAATAATATCAAGTGGCTGGGATTTGTTCCACCTGGGGAGTTATTTAATGAAGTAGATATGTTAGTAGTGCCTTCATTATGGCATGAGCCAATGGGCAGAGTAGTTATTGAAGCATATACTTATGGAGTTCCTGTTATAG